>CAYUAP010000001.1:0-99163 GCA_964442735.1 uncultured Planctomycetaceae bacterium
TATCCGTGAAAATCAGTGTTATCCGTGGTTTCACTTTATATCCGTGAACGGTTACCTTCAATTAACACCTGTTGACGAATCGTCTGTCACTGTTTTCCCTTGATTTCATGTTTGTTAAAATTCATCTTGACTTGTATTCAAATAATCTATATTATCTCTCTTGCGGGGAGAAGACTGTATCCATTGGTATTCGTTTTTTTCTAAAACGACTGTTCTAAAACGACTCAATTGGTGGAATGGGTAACAGTTCGATTAACCAGGGATTTCGGTATTGTCAGTATCTGTCTGCGGCTTGAGTTGAAAAATCGATGAAGTAAAGAAATATGGTAAATAATAATATAATAGAACGAATAGAAAGTGTCATGCCGGCACGAATAATTGGGACAGTTGTACGAACCGAGGGCATGACAGTAGCGGCTTCCTGTTTTCCAGTACCGGTCGGAGCGATAGCGCAGATCGAACGTCGGGAAGAAGAACCGTTATTGGCCGAAGTCATTGGATTTCGCGATAACCAGGCCATTCTCTATTCCTATTCCGATTTAAAGGGGATTCGGCCTGGCAATCGAATCGAACTAAAACGAACAGTTCCTTGGTTATCGGTTGGTCCGGATCTTCTAGGAACGGTAGTGGATGCGTTTGGTCGTCCAGTAGAGACGGGAAGACCGCCGATTCTTCCGGACTGTATCCGATTTGATCGTCTTCCCCCAGACCCATGCAGTCGTCCCCCTATCAATCAGATATTATCGACGGGGATTCGAGCTATTGATGGTCTTTTAACCTGTGGTTGCGGCCAGCGAATCGGTATATTTTCCGGATCGGGAGTTGGAAAAAGTGTTACCATGGGAATGATGACCCGTTATACCGATGCGGACGTCATTGTCATTGGTCTGATCGGTGAACGTGGACGTGAAGTCAACGATTTTCTTCAACGGGAACTGGGGGAAGAAGGACGCAAAAAGAGCGTCGTCATTGTTTCAACATCAAACGAGCCCGCACTCAAACGTGTTCGAGCCGCATATGCGGCAATTTCCATTGCGGAGTATTTTCGTGATAAAGGGAATAACGTCCTTTTTCTAATGGATTCACTAACACGATTTGCCATGGCACAACGTGAAATTGGTTTGGCGGCGGGCGAGCCGGCAACAGCTCGTGGATATACGCCATCCGTTTTCTCAATACTACCGCAACTGGTAGAACGAGCCGGACGAAGTGAATTGGGAAGTATTACGGCCTTCTTTACCGTTCTTGTAGAAGCGGACGATAAACACGATCCTATTTGCGATGCCGTCCGTGGTCTTCTGGATGGTCATATTTGGCTATCACGAAAATTGAGTTCGCGAGGCCATTATCCTGCCATTGATATTTTAGAGAGTATCAGTCGTCTAATGCCGAATATTTGCACGGAAAATAATATAAACGCCGCGAAAACCATACGGAAACTATTGGCCACCTATACGGACAACGAGGATTTAATATCTGTCGGAGCCTATCATTCGGGAACCAATCCGGATCTTGATAGGGCCATTACTCTGAAGCCGAAAATCGATCTCTTTCTTCAACAATCGATGTATGAAAAATCGTCCTATAACGAAACGATTCAAAAACTCTCTTCTTTACTGAAATAAAGGCAGAAGATCCCCGAAATGAATTCATGGAAAAGGTTCGGACGGTTGCAGGTTTTTCTTTTTCTGCTATAATATATTGAGTGTTTTTCTCAAAAGAATTAAAATAGAATATACGAAAGGGGTGTCCATTGTCTTCTGATAATACCAATACGCCGCAGGAACCAACCGATAACGAACCGGAAAATACGGAAAACGGAGAATCCACGTCCTCCGGCGTTAATGGAGGCGCGTTAGTCCCACATATAGGCGCCGATGGGCACCTTTATCTTGACGATGGAACCAAACTGCTCCAACTCTCAATTGAAGACGAAATGAAGGGGAGTTATCTGACCTACGCTATGAGCGTAATTATCAGTCGAGCCATTCCTGATGTACGAGATGGATTAAAGCCATCCCAGCGCCGTATTCTGGTCGCCATGAACGATATTAATTTGGGGCCGGGATCCAGCCGTGTTAAATGTGCGAAAATTTCCGGAGATACCAGTGGTAACTACCATCCGCACGGTGAACAGGTTATCTATCCTACCTTGGTTCGTATGGCCCAGGAATGGAATATGCGTTATGTATTAATTGATAAACAGGGTAACTTCGGTTCCATAGCCGGTCTGCCTCCTGCTGCTATGCGTTATACCGAAGCACGTCTCTCCGGTATGGCCGCCGCAATGTTGGAAGATCTCGATATGGAGACCGTTGACTTTGTTCCGACCTACGACGAACGAAGACTGGAACCTGTCGTTCTGCCTTCCAAAGTACCCAATATTCTGGTCAATGGTGCTAACGGAATTGCCGTTGGTATGGCGACCAGTATTCCTCCGCATAATTTGGCGGAAGTCTGTGACGCAACGATTGCTGTTATCGATAATCCGAGTATTTCCCCGTTTGAACTATTACAGATATGTCCCGGTCCGGACTTCCCGACGGGGGGTATTATTTGTGGTACAAGCGGAATTCGACGAGGTTATCTGACCGGTCGTGGAAATATTACCATTCGTGCCCGAACAAAAATCGAAGAACATAATAAACGATACCGTATTATCGTTTCGGAAATTCCCTATCAGCAGGCTCGTGACCGTGTCGAAGAAAAAATTGCGGAAATAGTCAACGATGGCAAAATCGTCGGTATTTCCGGTATTCGTAACGAGTCCGATCTGAAGGAACCGGTTCGACTGATTTTGGAATTAAAACGAGACGCAGATCCGGATCTGGTGTTAAATCAATTATATGAATTTACTCCACTTCAGGACACCTACTCCATTATCCTTCTGGCTTTGGTGGATGGAAAACCGAGAATTCTGACGTTTAAAGAACTGCTTGAAGAATTTATTCGGCATCGTGTGACAGTTGTTCGGCGCCGAACTCAATTCCTCCTGAATAAAGCTATTAAACGACAGCATACCGTTGAAGGTTTGTTAATTGCCCATGCGAATATCGATGAAGTTATTCGAGTCATTCGGACCTCGAAGACCCAGCCGGAGGCGAAGGATCGGTTGATGCAAATTCAATGTCCATCGGCCATGCTGGAACGTGTTTTGGGCGATGGATTCGAGGCGTTTGTAAAAATGCGTGGTGTGGCGGAAAATTATTCCCTGACCCCTGTTCAGGCAGACGCTATTTTACACATGACCCTGGGCCAATTAGTCAATTTGGAACAGGAAAAATTGGGAGAAGAATATCGTACCTTGTTGAACGATATTGGTGAATATCGAGGTATTATTGCGGATGAACAGCGAATTCGTTCCATTGTTCGTGACGATCTTCTTCTGATTCGTGCCAAGTACAAGGATGCACGTCGAACGGAAATCAGCGGCGAGGAAGTGGAAGGTCTTGATTACGAAGATTTGGTTCAGGAAGAGACAATGGTTGTCTCAATTAGTACCAATGGATATATCAAACGAACACCTGTTGATACCTTTAAAGCGCAGAGGCGCGGTGGTAAAGGATTAAAAGGCGCAAAAGCAGACGATGAAGATCCGATTCAGCATCTGTTCGTTGCCAGTTCGCACGCCTTTTTGCTCTTCTTTACCAACAAGGGCAAGGTATATTGGCAGAAGGTTTACAGTCTTCCCCAACTTTCACGGGAGTCCAAGGGCCGGAATCTGGTCAACTTGTTGAATTTAACGGAAGACGAAAAAATAGCCGATTGCCGGGCCATAAAAGATTTCGATTTGCCAGGCCATTTTCTCGTTTTCGCTACGAAAAAAGGTTTGGTTAAAAAGACAAAACTGTCCGCCTACAGCCGTCCTTTAAAGAATGGGTTAATCGCCCTTAAACTCAAGGAAGGTGACGAACTGATTAACGTTTGCGTTTGCGGTCCGAATGATGAAATCGTTCTATCGACGGCTAGAGGAAAAGCAATTCGGTTCCGACAGACGGACGTTCGTCCCATGGGTCGTAATGCCAGTGGCGTTAAAGGTATTTCGCTCCGTCATGGAGACGAAGTGGTTGGAATGGTTGTTGCCAATGAAAATGCCACTTTATTAACCATGTGTGCCAATGGATATGGAAAACGAACACCTTTTGGTCCCAATGCGCCCGCCTTGCCGGAATCGGATGTTTCTGCTTCGGAACTAGAGGAAGATAATTTGGATGACGCCAATCCAGACAGTGCAGATAATATCGATATTATAGATAATATCGATAGCACAGACAATACCGACAACACAGATATCGTAGATAATATCGATAACACAGATAACACCGATAGTACAGATGATAACGACGAACAGATTGCCGAATCGGACGACAAAACAGAAGTCACGGAAAACGATACTGATAATAATGACGATATTAACACGTCGAATACGTATCGAGTGCAACATCGAGGTGGTGGTGGTGTTATTGCTATTAAATCCACAAGTCGTAATGGACAGGTTGTCGCAACGGTATCTGTGGAAGATGACGACGAGATCCTAATGATAACGGCTCGTGGTAAAATTCAACGTGTTGCGGTTCAAGAGGTTCGTACAATGAGTCGAAATACCAAGGGTGTACGTATCATGGCCGTAGACGAAGGAGATGCGTTGGTCGCACTCAAACGGATACCAAAAGAGGATCGAACTCCGGAAGACGAAGATGCTGATCCTTCGGATAACGTTCCTTCGAAAATGGAAGGTTCGAATGATATATCGGATTCAACCACTTCCGAAGAAATAAAAGAATCTATAAATAATGATTTCATGGACGAAAATAATTTTTCTGATTCGGAAGAGACTGAAGAATCCACCGATGACGAAGAAATGATGTAGAATATTAAATAATAGAAATTTAAGGAGAAACAATATGATTAGTAATACCATGGCAGAGCATTTATCGGAACAGGTTAATGCGGAACAGTATTCGGAGCATTTATATAACGCAATGGCTGCCTGGGCGGCAGAACATGATTTAATGGGCATTGCCCACTGGTTGCGTTTACAGGCGGAGGAAGAACATATTCATGCAATGAAGATATTCAACTATATTCTCGACAGAAATGGTCATATCGACTACAAGGAAATAAAGGCAACACCAACGGAATGGGATGACGTTCAGTCTGTTCTGGAACTTGTAACCGAACATGAAAAAATTGTCAGTGGTTTGATCTATGGATTAGTCGATCTCGCGCATCAGGAACGCGATCATGGAACAGATCAATTCCTTCAATGGTTTGTTGCGGAGCAAGTGGAAGAAGAATCCAATGCGGAGGCGTTACTAGCTAAATTACGCCTGTTAAAAGACGTTCCTGGGGGCTTATATATGTTGGATCAGGAGATGGGCACACGAGTCTTCTCCCCAGCAATGGCAGCCTTCCTGCCGAATGGCGCTTCTTTTGGTAAATATGCCTGATATATCGCATCTGACATCTGTAATGTCAGGGCTCTGATTTCAAAATTCAATAGGAGTCTAAACGTAAAACTGATATCCGTCGCACAAGCGGCGGATGTTTTTAATGAAAATATATTGTATTTTACATACGGCCTTTATAGATTTTAACGCGTTCTATTAACTTTTGATCTTTACTGTTTTCAATAACCAAATTAATGGCCTTCATGACCTGGTCTGCAAACTGTTTCCGTATTGCTGTATCGTGTGCATGTTCCGCAATCGCATTATAGGCGGCTTCGGCCAATTCCGGCTGGGCGGCACATTCGACAGCGAAGGCTAACGATTTATCGGTTCGGTTGGCGGCTAATCGGGAGAGAATTAGTTTCTTCTCGTCTGTTCGTTTTGCGATTTTAAATGCCTTTTTCAGGTTATCCAATTTTTTATCACGCGTCAATTGAATTCCGATTTTATCGTCCGGTAGTGAAATAACTCGAATATAAGCGCGCAACAGCGACTGATTCATGCCTTCATCCAGTTTGTTCGATTCAATTAACTGCATCATTTTTTCCGCGAAAAAGGCATCAGACCATTGGCCCAATGCGCGCAGTCCGGCGTCCAGAACTGTGGGATCCTTCGATTCCAACGCCTTGGCTAGTTCTTTTTTCGCCGCATCGCCTCCCGTTCGGCACATCATGGGATAGATTATCGCCCGGGGATATTGACCGATTAACGTAATCAATGGCGAAGCGTCTTGATTACAACAGGCCGCTATAATATTTTCGGCAGCATCATGATCTTTTCCACGTGGAATCAAAATAGTGGAAGCGACGAGGGCCGGAATGTCGTCCTTCGTTACGAGTTTGGCCGCTTGTTGAAGCAGGGCCAATCGGTCCGGACACTCTTGTACTGTGGTTCGCTCGAAGATGTTTTTACGAATATCGATACTTCGATTCATTAGAATCGTAGCCAGATCAAGAAAACCTTTTGTATCGGTCGTCTTTTGCAGTTTGGCAATTAGGGCGTCATCGAATCCATCTGTAACGATGAAACCACAGAGTCGAACAACTAAATCATGTTCAGTATCCAACTGACTAATCAGATAATCAACATCATCTTTTGTTGCCATCTTCTCCAGGGAGAGAAGGCCAGCCTTCTTAAGACGGTCTGAATCGGAGGCCAACGCCGCCAGAACGACAGATCGATATTTTTTATCACCACGAACGGTTATGGCAGCTAACGTCTGAACTTTAGCCGTTTCATCAAGGGAATCGTATTTCTTCATCCAATTAGCGAACACCTCGGCAGAGGCGTTCGAGAGACCGATCGGCATTTTGGTCTCGTTGGAATTACGTGGCAGAATCTTGGTGTTTCGACAGATTAACGCCGATTTAACAGCGGGTATGGCCACGTTTTCTTCCAAGGCAGCCTTGGCCTCCGGACCTGGAATTTTGGCCAGGGCTTCCGCGGCGGCATCAACTAAAATCTGTTCTTTATTTTTCAGGAAGGGAACAATGTCCGCAACTTCATTACCCGTTCCGATAAAGGTGTATTTTTGTAGTAGCCAAGCCTTGGTATCCGATTGAATATCTTCTTTTAAAGCGCTCTTCAGAAATGCGTTGACTTTAGCCGCTTTTTCCGGTGAATTTTTCGCGGCCAATATCATGTTCATTAATTCTTCACGAGCCTTGAACATAATTGTTTCCGAATGGCGATTCAATATCTCGCCGGTATAGACACCCGCATTTTTCCGCGAAACATCTATTTCCGCACTGAAATCGCGCGAATCCAATCGCTTCGCAAGATTATTGTAATCGTCGGCCGCCATTGCATTTGAACAGCAGACTAAAAGAGCTGTTACCAGCAGTATTAAATATTTCTTCATGAACTTCTCCTATGATTATTTTTATTTGGTATTTCTATTGTAATTTAAAGAATTAACTTTAATAACATCGTTGTGCAATTATCGAATTATACTTCGATGGTATAGGGAGCACGTTGAACTTTACTGACCATGGAAGTTGCCTGTGGATCATCGACGAAGATCATTTTTTCTTTATCCCAAACCAGATCCCGTTTGAGGGCATAAACAATACTGCACATGTGCCCGTAATCGGAAACGTTTGCACCATAAAATACATCCTGGAACGGACGGATTCTGTTCCGAACGCAATAGAGGAAATCAGCCGCTATATGGGTTGCGCCGCCGCTATATCGACGAACATTGACGGTATGACGTGCTTTAATGGTTGTTTTGTTTTGCGGAAAAACGTATGTTCCTTCCGTACCGACGATTTTTATCGTAC
Source organism: uncultured Planctomycetaceae bacterium (assembly GCA_964442735.1). Lineage (GTDB taxonomy): Bacteria > Planctomycetota > Planctomycetia > Pirellulales > Thermoguttaceae > JAUNBG01. The sequence continues at coordinate 7,733 of CAYUAP010000001.1, forward strand.
CTTCCGGGGAATTATGGAAGAATTTGACTCCATTTTCCATAATGATCATGGCACCATCGTGTGGATTACGCTCGGATTTAGGAGGACATACTTCCTTCGGCGCGATATGATCCATACCACAGGAATAAAGAGCTCCTCCGAAATTATGCCCCCCCCAATCACCAAGTCCTCCCGTACCGAAACTCGTATTGAAACGCCAGGTCATTGGCTGAATTGCGAGAATATTATAGGGGATCATGGCCGCTTGTCCGACCCAGCGATCCCAATCGAGTTCGGGAGGAACAGGCTCTGCCGTATACGTTCGTTCAGAAGAAGCTCCTGCACAACTGGCATAAATTTCCTTGACTTCACCGATAGCCCCTGACATAATAACGGGAGCCATATACTGTCCGTAATCTTCCATAATACGTTGAGAACCACTGGAAACGATCCGATTGTATTTACGGGCTGCGGCGACAATCTGACGACTTTCCATCAGGGTAAAGGTCAACGGTTTTTCACAATAGACATCCTTGCCCGCTTTACAGGCGTCTATGGTCATTTTGGTATGCCAGTGATCGGGCGCCGCAATGGAGACGACATCCAACTCGGGCATTTCCAACATTTCTTCATAATATTGGAATCCTTTAATATTGGGATCCTTCGGAATACGCCGGGTATCGACATCGCATATGGCAATGAATTGTGAATCGGGTTGATGGCCAATATTACTTCGTCGAACACCATATCCAATCAGACCAACATTGATTTTATCATTAGGCGCAATGTTTCCCTCGCGCCCAAGTACATAACTCGGTAAAACGAGAGGAACCGAACAGACGGCAGCCGTCTTCAAAAAATTTCGACGGGACTCTGTTATTCTTTTTTTCATACAAACATCCTTTATTATAAAATTGTTTAATGTAAACGGAAACGGACAAACATATATCGGCAAGTCGCTAAAAGCGTCCAAATCAGGTTGGCTAACAAGAGGCCATACAATATCATTGTTTTTCCTGATTCGCCGGAAACGTAGGCATGACGTCCACCGCCTCCGAAAATAAAACTCAATCCATACCAAGTCATAATAATGGCGAAGGCCCCCAACATGGTACCGACCGCCAGACCGAATTGCCGATACCAGCCCGCTTTACGCGCGTGCAAAACCACGAGGTAAATCAGCAGGGTGACCAGAGCCCAAACCTCTTTTGGATCCCAACTCCAGAAACGACCCCAACTGAAATCAGCCCAGCGTGCCCCCAAAATGGTCCCCAAGGTTAAAAACAGGACAACACCATGTATCAATGTTAGAAGCATGGGCGATAACCGATTACAAATCTCCGGTTCTTCCAGCTTCTTCCGGCCTGCATCATCTTGACAAACGGTATAACGACCGAACAGATAGGCCGACAACATAACCAGAGAAACACCCCAGGCTATTGTTCCGAGTGCATAACTGATAATGATCGCAAATACATGGATCATCAACCAGAAATTACTTCGAAGTACTGCAACGAGCGGACGTATGTTCGGATTGAACTCCGTTGTATTATAATAGGCGAGCAGACCAATTGCAAGAGCCGCACTCGCTCCGATAATCGCCCAGATTTTTCGTTGGACCATGGGATTAGTTCGAATACCCTCTTTTTCTACCGGCTTTTCCAATTTTTCCGATTCAATTCCTTTAAAAATACGAAACGGAAATATCAGTAGAACGACAATCGTCAAGATTAGTCGGGGAATTAACCAACTCAACAGAACAAGTACGGCAATCACTGCGACTCGATCCAACATTCCCTGTCGTATAAATGATTCGGCAAATGCCTGCCAGACATTTCCATCTGTCGATATTTCCCGGTAACAGAAATAGACCAGTACAAACACCGTTAATATCATTAATACCAAATGGGGAACCATTAGGAAAATGGCTAAATTCCTTCGGAAGGACCAATCGGCATCCGATTTTGTTCCGGACCAGGGCCAGATCGATGTCAAACGCCAGGCATTTCCAGCAGGAGGAACAATAATCGGAGCCGCCACAAATATAATGGAAAAACAGGAAACGAAAAAGCCGAGTAATACAACTGTTTCGAACATATTCGTGACGGGAGCCCAACCGGTAATCCAGGCACGGATAACGCCCCCCATAAATGTTACAAGACAGGATAAAATCAGGAAAAAATATCCGATTCCGAAGGTCCATGTTTCTCCACAAACCATTCGTTTGATTCCACAATTTGTCAGAATTTTAAAAAGAGAGGAGAATAAAAGGAAAATCAAGGAGATCATACAGAAGAACCACATCCAGAAGAAGGGATCGAGCCGATAATAGAAGAATTCAGCATTGAGCGCACCTGATTTCGGATAGTTCATACGTGAAAATAAATGATTAATCGTCGAGGGATCATCGATTTTTTTCTCTAAAAAGGTACGGCGGACCTCCTCGCTTGTTTCGGCGGTATTGCGTACTTCCTTCGAAAATTTAATTAAGGCGGTTTCGAATTTTCCGTTATTCGGGATAGAAATGCCTTTTATCTCCTTCCAGGATTGAACTGCCTCAAGAAATGCGCTGCGTTCCAGACGAAGGTCGGAAGGTTTACTCGTTTGTTCTCCTTGTGTCACGGGCAGTTTCGGATTAATAAACAGGCGATAGAGATCATCCGGTCCATAAAACAGCAACTGAAATGAAGTCCAAGGCGATTCCTGCCGCTCGTCCAACAGGGCCGTCGATGGCGAGACCAACGGAATGATCCGAAGTGGTCCTTCCGTCGATAATTCCAAGGCAATCGGAGGTGGGGCCTGATAGCATTTGGTTCCATTCAATGCGTTAATTTCCCGTATTCTATTGTGATTACGGTTTTGATGAATCTGATACGTTCCATTATCCATCAGAGCCAGGCTCGCCTGCTCCAGGTGACGAACCAACTCCGACATCATTCGATGTGTATTGAGGAGTTCACAACGGTATTCAGACGATAATTGCGATTTTTCGAAAACCGTATTCCGATGTTCTTCCAGACGTTTAAGCGCTTCAGAAAACGTTGAATACATACGTTCGAAGATTTGTCCGTTCATAGCCAGGGGTGTTTCCGAAAATACATTTGACATTTGATTCAACGGGCGAATAAAAGCCAGTATTTTTATACGGGAAGAACTCCCTTCCCGGGCAGGCATTTCCACCGTCTGACACAAGAGATATGATTCGTCATCAAAAAGCGTTTTAGGATGGTCGGAAGGTTCCTTCTTCAACAGCTCCTTTAATATCTTGACCGAACGGTCCAATTGCAGAACCAAGGGAAGGGATTGATTTTCTCCGGACATTGAATTGTTCGAATAGAGTATTTTTTCGAAATACAATTGTACCATAGGGGAGGCCGCTAATTCCGGTTGGAAGGAAATCGCACGAAATCGGGCGAAACGCTGCTCCATTCGGGCAGCAGCCTCATCCAGGGTGTCCGATACTTCCCGTTCCGTAACGGAATTAAAGGTACGAACCTCCTGCCGAAGAATGGATTCGATTCGCTTGGAATAACCTTCAGCCGTTTCCAACTGACATGGCGCGTAATAGACTGGCTGTCCCGTCGAAGCTGTTTTCGGTTTATCTTTTGCAGTCAGAAGATCTGCCAATTGACCTTTTTCGTCATAGAGAAATGGAATATAATTCCAGACTTCCGGCTCGGCCAGCCAAGCGAACAGGAGTTCGTAGGACTGAAACGTCCGACTCCCATTGAGGAAGAGGTCTCGAATTCGTTGATAGATTTCCTTCTGTTTTTTGATATGTTCCACTTTTGTCGTTTCATACCAGGCTCGAATCTTTTTTTCTTCGTCTTTCGTATAAATTTTTTCGGCCAAAACGGAATCCAGATCCGGAAAATTAATCGGTTCCTCTTTTTGCAGTTGCTCCAGTATATTTTCGTCCGGAGTTAAATTAGGTGCGGTCGAACCGCAGATATCACGAACAACGAGAAGGGCCTGCGTATTAAGGGGCATAATCCGTCCGTCCTGAAAAACGGGAAGCAAACGCCACGATTCCCAGACTTTCTCTACATTTTCACCGGCTCGTACTGTCTCCGACGATATAAATATTCCTGCCAACAAGAGGGGAATCATTAGAAATTTGGCGATCGGAACGATCTTCGATCGTTTATTCCAAACCAGGAACAAGGTTCCCAATACAATTAGAAGGGAACCTAGATATTTAAAGCCCCTTCCCGGATCACTGTTCATGGACAATACCGTCGAATAGATTCGTTCCCGAGGAACCTTTTCATTGGATAACAGGGCTGTTCCCGCCGTTGTATCGAATTGTTGACTGCCCGGAAGATAGGGGCCGCGATAGGAATCTTGGTAAAGATGCCAATATCGTTTATTATCGGGATTAGGATCGTAAAATACTTCCGGTTGATTCATTCGTATTTCTACCTTGTCTTTAGCAGTAATGGAATCGGAGGTTTCACCATTTGGTATATAATTGACGGTACTGGTAAACGAGGATGGAATTGAGGATCCCGGCTCCCAAATAGCTTGAAATTTTGATAGATATACGGCAAAACCAAGATTAATCGTCTGATTGGTCAGACGAATGTCCATTTGCCGATTTCGACTTCGGATTGTTCGGGTAAACCATTTGATCTGTTCCGGAGTTACCGATTCTTTAGGGACGGTTCGAAGGAGAAACGTTTCCGACTCTCCATCAAGTGTTACACGAAGTCGTATTTTTGCGTAGAATTCACTGGCTTTCTTTTTATCGAAGACAGAAGGAACAAGTCGAACGCCTATTTCATCGTGTGGTTGAAATTGAAGGATTTCGAAACCGGTCTCTTTAGACTCGTCCAGAACCGTAAAGGCCGATTTACGAAGTGGTTCACTTCGCGGATTCATATTATCAGTGGTTATTTCCAACAGTTCAATTCGACCGGAACGAGCCTCGTCGTGCCCATTCCACCAGCGCCAGGCCAGGCTGTCATCTGGCGCCTGAATCAATTCGAGACGCGGTTGATTCAGATACTGGTTCCATTGTCGGCCATATAAAGCCTTTTTTGTTTTATCCGTTGAATCTACCCACAGGGAACCAGTAAACCCGAATTTTTTGGAGACGGTATTACGTTCCGACATTTCCGAATGAAGTTGTATTTCTTCCGTTTGACCTTGATCGTCTGACAAGGTAACCAGAACACTCCAGCCCTGTAGTGTCTCAATATCGGGGACTAAAGTAGGATTCATTTGAAATTGAGTGATCTTTATTCCCGTATGTCCGATGGACGCTGGTAATTTGAGTTCGGAAATATTAAAAGGATAGACTTCTTCTTCGCGAACAAAAATCAACTGTTCCAGTGGATGGGAATTTGACTCTTTTTTCTCTGTTGTCGGTACGGCATGGAGGTATCCTTCCTGTTCACGACGACTGTCCGCCATAATAAAGACGACTCGTTCGCCTGTATCCAATGTTTTACGAAAACTGCGGCGCGACATTGTTTCGGCAGATGCCTTCTCGAAGTTGCCCGGAATGTCAAGTACAATATCGTTCGATCGAATTGTATCGTCTTTTTTTATTTTCCATTGAAGTTTTATCGGAGCGGTCGGTTGGAAATCGGCGCAGACATAATAATTAAGTACTTCGACTTGAAGATTGTCGGAACTATAAAGGGTTTGTGGCATGACTGGACGGTTCAGGATTGCTAAAAGCCGCGTTCCCCAATGTTGAAATGAAAACGATGGGTCAGTGTCTTCTAATGAAGAAAACTGTCGGTTCCAGGCTTGGGGGGAATAATCGGACCAATTAAACGGTCCACCGGAAAATGGAAGATGAAGCGTTGTGGTCGGATTCGATTGAGCATCAGGTCCCGCTTTTGTCTCCAGTTCTGTTGGCGTAATCTCTATTTCCCATCGATTGGCAGCGATTGCGGTTGATTCCTTGGTTCCTTCTGTGATAATCAGTTTGGCTTCCATTCCCTGTCGAACTGTCAGCCAGCAACCAAATAGGAGAACGAGAATTCCCAAATGGGCAGAAATAAATGGAATATGTTTTAATTTCCATGGAAAACGCTGAAGGAGCGAAACGAGAATATTAACCCCTAAAACCGATAAAATACCGTAGAACCAAGGGGAATGATAAACGAGAAACCCGGCGGCTGGTGTACCATATTCCATTTCGATAAAAGTTGTCCAACCGAGCAGCAAGGCGAGGAAGGTCAACAGAATTATACCCAAACAAAGCGAACCCAACCATTCAATAATTTTATTAATATACATAATATAACAGTACAAAAACTTCCAATTTCCAATCTACGACTGATTACGGATTAAAGCATGTTGGATGATATATGCCCAGAATCATGCTTGACCAATTACCCGGAAAAACATTGACGGAACGTCAATACTCCCGGGAAATAGGTTCTTTCTTTATTCGACAGGACGCTACAATACCGTTTCTCTTGGGAGTGGACGTCTCGTCCGCTTCCTCCAAAACAGACACTCCGTCTGCTTGAAAAACAGAATTAAATAACGACCTTGAGTATAACCAAAATTTGTAACAATTCAACATCGGTTACAAATTCCGGTAGAGCGAGATTCCGACTTCACCTACATTCTCGACATGATATTGGAATATCAGTCAAGAGTGGCGATTTTCCAATCAAGATCTTTTGGCCAAAACGTCATTTTCGTATTTTTTGACTTCATCGATCCACTTTTCTCCGACGGGGACCCCCTGTTGTTCACAGTAATAATCCCAGACAGCGGAGATGGGCATGGAGCGGAGTTCTTCCATCATGGCCAAACGACGAGTCAGATCCCCTTCATTTTCCCAAGCGCGAAGTTGTGTCGTTGGTTCCAGAAACGCCATCAACAGGCTTCGGAGTGTACATCTTGTCCCGATAACCCAAGCGGCCAAGCGGTTAATCGTAGCGTCAAAATAATCAAGACCGATATGAACACGATCCATCAAATTATTACGAACGATTTCTTCGGCAATGGCCTTGAGTTCATCGTTCCAGATAACCACATGATCGCTGTCCCAACGAACACCACGACTGACGTGCAGCAGGATTTCTTTAACGAAACAGGCCAAACTGGTCAATTTATCGGCAATTCCTTCCGTTGGATGGAAATGTCCGGCGTCAAGACAGTAGATAATTCCCTTGGAGACGGCGTAGCCCATAAAGAATTCATGACTGCCGACCACATAACTTTCACTACCAATACCAAACAATTTGCTTTCAACCGAATCCAGACAGTATTTCGGATTAATGGCACGGGAAAAAATTTCATCCAGGGATTTCTTCATTCGTTCGCGCGGTCCCATTCGGTCGGCTGGAATATCCTTGGAACCGTCCGGCATCCAGAAGTTAATAACCGATGGTGTTCCCAATTCTTCGCCGAATTTTTCCGCAATAGCTCGGCAGCAAATACCATGTTGAACCCAAAATTTTCGGATTCCTTCATCCGCAGAAGACAGTGTCCAACCATCGTTCGACTTCGGATGGGAGAAATAGGTCGGATTAAAGTCCAATCCGAGTCCATTTTCTTTTGCCCAATCAATCCAGGCCTGAAAATGAGAGACTTCTATTTCGTCTCGATCCACTTTTTTTCCTTCATTTTCCAGATAAATAGCATGTAAATTAAAACGATGTTTGCCAGGAATCAAGGAAAAAGCTTTTTCAGCGTCTTGTCGGAGTTCCACAGTCGAACGAGCCTTGCCCGGATAATTGCCCGTGGCCATTATTCCCCCTGTTAAAACCACATCCGGAGACTCGAATCCAACAACATCGTCCCCCTGCCAGCAGTGTAGCGAAATTTGCATCTTCTTCAATTTCTGGAGGGCCTTCTCGACATCAACTCCAATTTCCGCATAACGTTCCTTGGCCAATTCAAATGATTGCGTTATCTTGTCCATTTTTACCTTTCGTGAAAATAAATTTAATTAGTTTAATCGGAACATCCGATATATTAATTATTAGATAGTTTACTAATTACTTTCTCTGTTATTTTAATATATGGTGAAACAAAATGAAAGACCTGAATTGGAAGTGGACAAAAGTTTTTTTAATAATTTGTTTGATTTTTTCGTTTACCGTAATGACAGGGTGTCAAACAACCCATAAAAAGAAATCACCGGAAACCGTTGAATCGTTCCTCTCTGCTGAACGCCCTAAATAGTTTTTGATTAATACTGCGTGGTTCGATTATTGTTTTGATATATTTAGTAATTCAAATTCATCAAGCATTTTCGTAACAAATGCCTGATGGATTAATCTCTTTCAAATAGTCAATGTCATTAAGATGTTCACCGATTTTTCAGCGAACATTCCTATTTGCCAAATTTTTTCCTACTGTATACAGGATGATGTTACAAAATCTGTTGTTTTGACAGACAGAACTGGAACGCAGACATATCGTTCACCGCTCCGCAAGACAGACATCTCGCCTATTTTGCCTATTCCGAAAAAAGTAAAGTTTTAACCATTTTTTTCACAAAACAGACCTCTTTTGGCCTTGTTTTTTGTTAATATCTTTCCTGTTTTTACCATCAGCCTATAAACGACCTGCATTATTTTAATATATTATTTTATACTGTACGACATTATAAATTCGGCATTTCCTGGGAGCACGGACGTCTCATCCGCATCCTCCAAAACAGGCGTCCCACCTGTTTTGAAAAATAGACTTTTATAACGGCCTTGAGTATAATACATTACATATAGAGAACGATATCAACAGTTATTCATGGCAATTATTCATAGGTCCGATGATTAATACCATTATCATAATTTTCTTTAGCTAGTGTAGCCAAACGGCATCCCCACTCTGTGGGATATTCGGCATTGATACAAGCCTGGCAGAGATTGATTGCGGGGATACCAATGGCTTTAGAGATTGATTTTACGGGAAGAAAGCGGAGAGAATCGGCACCGAGATCCTGTGACATTTCGTTTTCTATTTCAGGAGTCAGGATCCAGTCAGTGACAGGAATACCTCTTTTATTGAAGAAGGGAGTTGCGAACAGTTCTTTATAGGTGGACATATCTATTCCGTAGAAACAAGGGGCGATAATAGGAGGACAAGCGACACGGACATGAATTTCCTTGGCTTTTCCGACATTACGAATACGTTCGATTAAAACACGCATTGTGGTGGAACGGACAATGGAATCCTCGACCAGGAAGATCCGTTTTCCATCCAGAACTTCGAGTAGGGGCGTATATTTGGTTTCTGCTTTTCGACGGCGATAGGTTCCACCTTCAATAAAAGTACGACCACTGTAACGATTTCGAATCAGTCCTTCCTGACATGGAATATTGAGTGCGTAGGCCATACCATCGGCGGCGGCTTTACTTGTATCAGGAACAGGAACAACGATGGAATCATGGTCTAGCGGAATTTTTTCTTGTCGTGCAAGCTCTTCACCGAGTTTTTTTCGGGTTAGATAGACACTTTTTTGGTCCATGGTACTAGCCACATTAGCGAAATAGATCCATTCAAAGAAGCAATGTGCAGTTCGGGGACTTTCTTCAAACTGTTCGAAGCGGATTCCATGATTATTAATAATAATAATCTGGCCAGGCTCGACATTTTTAATAGACTCGGCGGAGAAACCTAGATTGTATAATGCAACGCTTTCACTAGCTGCGGCAAACAAGGAACCGTCGAATGCGTAACAGAGCGGTTTAATTCCCCGGGGATCGCGGGCCACAAACATTTCACCGCGCGCATTTAAAAAGACGATGCTATACGCACCATCAAACGGAGCGGTCATTTTCTGGCAAACGTTGAGTAAATCTGGATTGGAGGTGTCTTTTAGAGCGCCGCAGAGAAAGTGCATAAAGATTTCGGTATCTGTTTCACGAGCCAAATAGGTGTTCTCGTCTTTAAGAAGTCTTTTTTTGAGAAGTTCATAATTGGCTAACTGACCGTTAAAAGCGAAACTAAACCATTTATATTTTTTGATATGATGACGTTCAAAAGGCTGGGCATAGCTTCGGTCGTCCTGACCACAAGTCGCGTAACGTACATGACCAATTGCCGCCTGACCCGAGTACTCGTCCATCAAGGTATTATACTGCTCCCGATGGTTTAAATGAAACACTTCCACTACCGTACCGACATCTTTATATGTGTCGATTAATTGCTGTCTGTTCGGGGCCCAAGTGGTGATTCCTGCCGATAACTGGCCTCTATTTTGAAGATCCAATAACATACGCGGTACTAACCTCGATACCTCCGTAGGCCCTTGAGGAGGACAGAGAGGAGATGGCTCCACTCCGGATAGATGAAAGATCGCTATAACACCACATTCTTCATGTAATTCGCTCATTGAGAACTCTAAACCAAGGGATTTTTCATTGTTTGTTCCAGAATCAAAGTGGAACGTTCCACTATTTCCATTATTTTATCACAGAGATCCAGTACTGTCAATCAGGCCGTAAAACAACCTGTATTTTCGTTTTTCGAATTGTAATAATAAATATATTTATTATTACCCTGTTTTCATTCAACTAAATGATTATTGTAAAAATTACATTCTATCAAAAAGACCTCTTGAAATTGAGAAAATTTTTCGTTATGTTAGAAGTCAGGTACTGATGTTCCATAAAAAATATCCCATAATTATACTTTTAATAACAAGGAGAAATATAAAAAATGTATTTGGGGCAATTGAAGAGAATGCTTTTATTCTTGTTCCTTTTATTGGGAATGGTTCTACCTGCAACCGGAGAAACTTCCGGAGGATGGATTAAATATGAAAACAATCCGGTTCTGGGCGGTAACCTGGGAGTCTGTTTTGATATTACCATGATCAAGGAAAACAATCTCTATAAAATGTGGTTTTCATGGCGTCCGAAAAAAGCTATCGGCTATACAGAAAGTACAGACGGTATTCATTGGAAGGAACCGGTTGTTGTTTTAGAGCCCGCAGGAGACTGGGAACTCGATCTGAATCGACCAAGTGTTGTTTACAAGGATAAAATGTATCATATTTGGTATACTGGTCAGACAAAGAAAAATTCCAAAGTAGGCTACGCCGTTAGTAAAGATGGTATTCATTGGGAACGTAAACAGAAGGAGCCCGTACTTGTTCCCGAGGAAAATTGGGAAAAAGTCGCGATTATGTGTCCCCATGTTTTATGGGATGCAACCGAAAAACAATTTAAAATGTGGTATTCTGCCGGAGAACAATATGAACCGAACGCTATTGGTTATGCGACCAGTTCCGATGGTCTCTTGTGGAAAAAGTACGTACAAAATCCGGTTTTTAAGGCGGATCCTGATTCAACTTGGGAAAAACATAAAGTTACGGCGGCGCAACTTCTTTTTCATAAAGGCTGGTATTATATTTTTTATATCGGTTTTGAAAACGAGTATCTGGCGCGAATCGGAATTGCCCGATCTCGTAACGGACTCGACCATTGGGAAAAATTACCGGCTAATCCGATTATATCCCCTGATAAAGGGTGTTGGGATAGCGACGCTTGTTATAAACCATTTGTTTTGTTCGATGTTAATGAATGTCGTTGGCGTCTCTGGTATAATGGTCGGAAGACGCATGTCGAACAGATCGGAATGGCGTATCACGATGGTGAAGATCCAGGCTTTTTGGAAGATAATGAACATTCGAACTTTAAGCCAGTTCTTCTGAAAATGAACGATTATTGCCATTATATCGACGAATTCAATAAAAATGACGAGGAGACGATTAAGCAGATCTATCCGAATCGGACGGCTTGGGAGTTTCTTTCCCATAATATTCCGTTTCTGGATTATCCGGACAAGGAATTAGAACGTATTTATTATTTCCGCTGGTGGACATTCCGCAAACATTTAAAGCAGACAGACGAAGGACATTTCATTATTACGGAATTTCATCCACCTGTTTCCTGGGCGGGCAAGGAGAACGCCATCTGCTGTCCGGCGGGTCATCATTTTCGGGAGGGACGTTGGCTGCATAATGAACGGATTCTCGACGACTATGGACGTTTCTGGCTTTTAGGAGGTGGTGCGTTACGTTCCTATAGTTTTTGGATTGCCGATTCCTTTTGGCAACGGGCATTGGTAACCGGTCGAACGAATCAGGGCGTGGAACTTCTTGATGATCTGGTCAAAAACTATGGTGCATGGGAAAAGGAGAGACGGGATCCCAATGGTTTTTTCTGGCAGACGGACAATCGGGACGGGATGGAGATATCGATTGGCGGTTCCGGATATCGAGTTACAATTAATACCTATATGTACGCTGATGCAACGGCTATTGGCCGGTTTGCGGAACTGGCGGGTCGAACCGATCTGAAGCAAACCTATTTTAAAAAAGCGGAAGATCTTAAAACATTAATCAATACGAAATTATGGGATTCACAGGCGCAATTCTATAAAGTTGCTCCCCGGGTCAAACAGGCATCAGATCCGATCCTTCTGCAAAAGGTACGAGAAGAGCATGGTTATACCCCTTGGTATGCAGATAATGCAAAAATTCCACTTCCGGAATACACAGCGGCCTGGAAGCAGTTAATGGACCCAAAAGGTTTTTACGCCCCATTTGGACCGACCACGGCAGAGCAACGACATCCTGAATTTAAGATTACCTATATAGGCCATGAATGTCAGTGGAATGGTCCTTCCTGGCCGTTTTCAACGTCAATTACATTAACTGCCCTCGGTAACCTGATCTATCGGGACAGCCTGACCTATCGTGATACGGAAGAATGGAAAAAGGCATTTCGGGACACTTTAAAAATATATACACATTCACATTACCGCCTAAAAGAAAATGGAACCCTTGTCCCCTGGATCGATGAAAATCTGAATCCTTTCACAGGGGAATGGCTGGCCCGTACTCGTTTGAAATCGATGGGATGGCAACCACGACTCGGTGGTTACGAACGAGGTAAAGATTACAATCATTCCACCTTCTGTGATCTGGTTATCAATGGATTAATTGGGATTCGTCCCCGAATCGACAATAGTTTTGATTTTCTACCTCTTGTGGATCCGCAGATTGAGTATTTCTGTTTGGATAATGTATTACTGCATCAGCATCTCGTTACCATTTTTTACGATAAAACAGGAACTCGTTATCAAAAGGGTGTTGGTCTTTATATCTTAATTGATGGAAAAGAGAGAATACACCTTGAACAATTACCGAAAAAACCTGTTCGGGTTGAATTGTAAAATAGTATTCATTCCCCAATCCATAGTTAAGCCGAGGACAAAGGCATAGCTGCCGAGGACAAAGGCGTAGCTGCCGAGGACAAAGGCGTAGCCGGAATCGCAATAGTATCCTCGGAATGATCACCTGGCGGCGTATCATAAAACAAACTTCCCAACATCAAGTTGATGTTCGTTGTCGTAAAACCCGTGTGATACAATAACTTGATATTAAAATACGGATTGATATTATACTCAAGGTCGTTATAAAAGTCTATTTTTCAAAACAGGCGAAACGCCTGTTTTGAAGGACACGGACGAGACCTGCCTGCCGTCAGGCATGGCATCCGCGCTCCCGGGAAATGCCGAATTTATAACGTCGTACAGTATAAAACATGGATTGATATTAAAACACAGATTAAAAACAGTCTCTAACTTTTAGTATACAATAGACGTACAATTAATTGTTTTCTTTAGGGGGAGTATCTATAGGAAGTTCATTCTGCCATCCGCCCCCCAGGGCACGATAGAGATCGATAACGTCGATAACAGCGTTCGCATGGCTCTGAACCTCCTGTAGTTCGTAACTGAGTTTTTCTCGTTGTGAATCAAGGACACGTTGGAAGTCTGTTGTTCCATTTTTATAACGTTCTTCGGAGTATTTGAGAGCTTTATCATAGGAAACAACTGCTAAATTCAGTTTTTTCCAACGCTCTTTTTCGTTTAGATAGGAGGCGAGCGCATTATCGACTTCCTCGACCGCCAGCAGAATCGTTTCTTCATACAGAGCCGCCTTTTCCTGAAATGCAGCTTCTTGGAGTCGAACATTACTCCGATATTTTCCGAAATTGAGAATATTCCATCGAAAACCGGGCGAGACACTTGTGGCAATACTATCAGCACTCCATAAATTACTAATGGTATCCGCTTCCAATCCGAACATTCCACTTAACGAGAAGATCGGATAGAGATCTCCCATAGCGCCGCCGATACGTGCATTTTGTGCGATTAACACCTGCTCTGCAGCACGAATATCGGGCCGTCTGCGAATCAGTTCTACCGGGATTCCAACCAGAATCTCCTCTGGAATTTCCGGCATGGGGGCTACAGTCCGCATGAAATCGTCTACATAGCCGACCTGTTTACCGACGAGGGTACTCAATCGGTTCAGTGTGATGCGAAGTCCGATTCGTAATGTTGGCAGTTCCGCCTCAATGGCCTCCAAACTACCCTGTGCCTGACTGACATCCAACTGACTACTCTTGCCGACGACAACAAGCTCTTTCGTTAAAGCCAATGTATTACGTCTGATTTCAATATTCTTTTCCGCAATGGAAATCTGTTCCTGATATGCACGAACATTAATATATTGTGTAGCGATATTCGACAAAAGTAAAATATAGGCGTCCCAATAGAGATTATTTTGTGATTCCAGGTCGGCTAGAGATGCCTCCGTATAGCGTTTGAGTCGTCCGAAGACATCAAGTTCCCAACTCATACTTGTACCAAGTGACCAGTTTTCAGATGTTCCATCGATATTAGGGACCTTTGCCAGGGTGTAGGAACCATCTGTTGCGACTTGTGGGAACAGTTCCGAACGTGTAATGCCCACTTGGGCGCGATATTGTTGAAGACGCCAGGCCATTTCCCGCAGTGTCAGACTTCCATGGTGCGATGTACCATTAATATTGACACCTTCTTCAAGAAGACGGGCCAGTACCGGATCATTTAAATTTGTCCACCATTGTGCCAGATCTTCACCTTTTTGCTGTTCAACACCTCTTTTTACGTCGATTTGTGTATAGGAATCTGTCATTGCAAGTTTTGGTCCCTGATATTCCGGACCCAATTTACAACCACCTATACCTAATATTAATATAATAAATATCAAATAATATTTTTTCATATTTCTATCCTACTCTCGAAAAATGTGTTTCCAGTCTATCTTGGGAAGAAAACACTTTTTTAATTTTCGTGCATATTTTATTGTCGTTTAAATTGATTTTTTTTATTCAACTGTTGTTTTTATTATATTCGACTCTTTTTTTAGGATTTCTATACATTTTTTAAGTATTTCATTTAAACTTGGTGTTATAAAGATTGAACAAATTCATAATATAAATATACTAAAGTTTGTCGAAAGATAATTATTAACATATGAAAACAATGTTTTTATTGAATATCAGGATCATGAAAATGCGCAAGATAGGTAAATGTTTATTACAAACGATAATCTCCGCAACGTTGATTACCTTAACGACAGTGGTAACTATGGTTATGATGAAGCAGGAAAATATTCCGAAGAATCTGGATCTTCATCAAGGCTTGACCACAGTCGAGGTTACACCGATACAGGAGCATCATCAGGGAATCGATTTCGAGGTTGACGGAGAAGTCGTTCCCTATCGGAAGGTACAGATTGTTGCGGAAGTGGCCGGTCGAATCCAACATAAATCGGAGAATGCCCGACTAGGTCGTTCGGTAAAGAAGGGAGAAGTTCTTTTAGAGATAGATCCTGCCGACTACGAACTTGACGTTCGCCAGAAAAAAGAGGCATTGGCGCAGTCAACAGTCAATATAACGGAAAATAATATCCAGATAACAAATACAAAGAATGATCTGGTCATAGCGAAGGAACAATATACAATCCGCGAACGGGAAACGGAACGATATACAAAAACGTCCATGCCGGGCGTCTATTCGAGTGCCGAGCTTGATACAGTTCGACTTTCTCTATTAACGGCGAAGGATTCCGTACAGAAACTAGAGAATCAGCTTCGTGTCTACGAGACGCAGACCGATAGTCTGGCGAGTGCACAGCGTAAAGCGGAAGCGGATCTGGCTCTGGCTGAACTTAATCTCAAACGGACGAAGGTAACGTCTCCTATTTCAGGAGTTGTGACTACCGATTCGTTTGAACTTAATTCCTATATTCAAAAGGGGGGTGTACTTTCAGAAATACTTGATACTTCCCGATTGGAGATTCAATGTAGTCTTTACATGAAACAGATAAAATGGATCTGGCTTTCTGAACGGACACAAAATGACAATTTAAAGGAGAATCAGGAGAAAATAGAGACAGGTCTAAACGGTTATATTTTTTCACCGACTCCTGTAACCATTGTTTACGAACTCGACGGAGAAAAATGGCAATGGGACGGGACCTTGAGTACCTTGGACGGTGCTGGTATTAACGCTGCGACCCGGATGGTGCCCTGTCGTGTTGTTGTTGCCAATCCACAAGCCGTTCGTAATATGGAGGAGAAGGCATTGAACAATCGATCCATTCCAATGCCTACCCTGTTTTCCGGAATGTACGTGAATGTGATTGTTCATGCGAAGCCGAAAATGGCCGTCTATCAGATTCCGGAGAAGGCACTTCTGCCCGGTGGACGTATTTGGACGGCGACCAATGGTCAGTTACATCAGTATTCCCTGCACGTTGCTTCGACGAGTTCTGAAGGTGTTCTCTTCTATACAGATCATGCCAAGCCGGATGAATCCGATTTAGTTGTTATTTCTCCACTAGCCGCGCCCAAGGAAGGAGAACAGGTACATCTAATGGATACGACCGGACGATATTCTTCCGAATTACCTGTCGAAAAACAGTCGAAGGAAGGAAATATGAATTCTACTACTGACGAGAAGACTAAAGGTTAAGTCATGATCCGAAATATGATGCATGGAATCGTCTCGAATTCACCGGCATTGAATATTCTGATGCTTGTTATTCTCGTCTTGGGAACTTGGTGTGGATTGAGTCTGCGGCGCGAAACGTTTCCTAATTTTGATATGGAATATATAACGGTCTCGGTCGCCTATCCTGGAGCGACTCCGGAAGAGGTCGAAAATGGTATCTGTCAGAAGATCGAGGAGTATCTTCGTTCGATTGAAGGTGTAAAAAAAATCACGGCCACTGCGAGCGAAGGGAGTGGTATGGTTCAATTGGAACTTCGGAGTGACGTTACAAATGTCGACCGGGTCTTAAATGAAGTACGGGAAGAGGTTGACCGGATTCCCAGTTTTCCGGAATTGGCGGAAGATCCGATTGTCCAGCGTATGAAAATGCAGGAGACGATTATTTCCATTGGTGTTTTGGGGCCGGAAGATTATTCGGTGGAATCGCATTTGGAACTACGTCAAGTAGCGGAGAACCTTCGGGATGAACTCCTGCAGATGCCGCGTATTTCCATGGTTAATCTGGTGGGAACGAAGGACTATCAAATCGACGTTGAGATTCCGGAGAGTACTCTTCGTGCCTATAATATGACATTACAGGACGGAGCCAGTATCCTTCGGACAGAGAATATTCAATCGCCGGGTGGTACCATTCGTGCACCATCACAAGAGATAAATGTTCGAACGGATAATCGACGTTATGATGGAGAAGGAATTTCACAGCTTCCCTTTATTACACGTCGTGATGGAACCGTTATCAAAATTGGTGATATTGCCCATGTTCGTGACGAATTCACAGATGGTCCGGCCCAGGCATCGGTCTATACCCCTCCGAAGGAAGGAATTCCGGAGAATACTGATTCTATTTCCGGACGTCCCGTTATTGCCTTGGGGGTACTCCGTAACACGAACGAGGATCTTCTCAAAATGGTTGATCAGGTTTATGAATTCCTGGAAAAAAAGAGGAACGATGGCAGTCTTCCCGCCGGATATTCCCTGATAACTTGGGGGGATCGGTCTGAAGAGATTCGATCCCGACTGGAACTCTTGATGAAAAATGGATTTCAGGGGTTACTGATCGTCTTTATTCTTTTGTCTCTATTTTTGGATATAAAATTGGCCTTTTGGGTCGCACTTGGTATTCCGTTTTCGATATGTGCGGCATCGTTCTGGCTCTTGGCCAAGGGGGCAACACTCAATATGATGTCCACCTTCGGTGTTATTATGGCCCTCGGTATTGTTGTCGACGATGCTATTGTGGTCGGGGAGAATATCTATACCCATCGACAGAAGGGGAAAAACTATTTTAAAGCGGCTATTGACGGAACGGCAGAAGTTCTTCCTTCGGTTATTTCCTCGGTAATAACAACGATCATTGCCTTTGTCCCCCTAATGTATATTACTGGAATAATGGGCAAGATTATTTATGTCGTTCCGGTTGTTATGATCGCTATTCTGGTTGCCTCGCTATGTGAAAGTTTTACGATTCTTCCCTGCCACTTGTCACACGAAAAAAATTTGTTTTTGCGAATGCTGGCAGGTTATCTCTATATCTTTTCATGGCTGCTCTACCCACTGCGCTGGTTGAGTTCGTTTGCGACAGGAGTCATGGATTTTACGATTAATCATATCTATGCTCCTTTAATCCGATTGGTTTTGGAGTATCGATTCACCTATATTACAACTTGTGTCTGCTGTTTAATCATTGCACTTGTTATGATTGCATCCGGAGTGGTTCCATTTGTTTTTTTTCCAAAGACGGATGGAAACGATATTCAGGTATCACTTTCCTTCCCCAACGGAACTCCTCCGGAGGTCACTGAATTTTGGACAGCCCATCTGGAACGAGTTTTCTGGAAGGTGGCACGTGAATATGAACAGAAGGGGACACCCATAGCAAATCGATCCTTCCGGGTCGTTGGAACTTCATTACAGTCCCGAGGTGGAAATATGTCCGGTTCGGCCGGTGGAGGAAGTGGCCATTATGGTGGTGTTCAGGTAGAACTGGTTAGTGATGGATCTCGAACGATCAGCAGTGTAGAAATCGCCAATCGTTGGCGCGAGGAGGCTGGTACGGTTCCTGGTGCAGATACTTTAACGTTCGATACCCAAATGTTCGGTCCTCCCGGAGGTGAAATAGAGGTTATGTTCATGGCTAAATCGCAGGACGGTGCGAAACTGACCGAAGTTGTCGAAAAATGCAAGGAGAAGCTCGCCCAGTATAATGGAACAATTGATATTACTGACGATGACATTCCAGGTAAATGGGAATATAGACTTCGAATTAAGGAGAATGCGATTGCGATGGGACTTCATCCGGAGGATCTGGCCAATGTTATTCGCGCTACCTATTATGGAGCGGAGGTCATGCGACTTCAACGCGGTCGACATGAAGTTAAATTAATGGTCTGCTATCCTCGAGAAGACAGAAGATCTCTAGCTAATTTTGATGAAATTCGAATTCGAACGGCAGATGGCGATGATTACCCCATTACAGAACTGGCAGATATCGAAGTTGTACGCGGCTTTACAACGATTACACGTCGAAATCAGTTACGGGCTATTACCGTTTCCAGCGATGTTGACGCCGAAAAAACCAATGCACAAAAAATTATTAATGAATTGAAAACGGACTATCTCCCATCACTATTAAAGGATTATCCAGGTGTTTCCGTCACGTGGGAAGGCCATGAAGAAGAACGTAAAGAGGCCAACAGTAGTATGATTATTGGTTTTATGGCCGCAATGTGTGCCATGTTTATCGTTTTGGCGATGCAGTTTCGTTCCTATCTTCAGCCGTTCATCATTATCATTATTATACCATTCAGTGTTATCGGCGTTGTTTTAGCCCATTTATGTGCAAACGAGCCGTTATCACAGTTCAGTTTGTTTGGAATAGTAGCCCTGGCGGGTATTGTGGTCAACGACTCCATTGTTCTAATCGATTTTATTAATGTACGGGTACGCAGTGGCGAGCCAATCCATAAAGTTCTTCAGGAAGTGGGACAGTTACGCTTCCGACCGGTTGTTCTGACCTCGGTTACGACGATTGGCGGACTTCTCCCCATTGTTTGCGAGACGTCACTTCAGGCGAAAATGATTATTCCAATGGCCTTGAGTCTGGCTGGTGGTGTGGCCATGGCTCTCATTTTAGTTCTCTTTTTTGTTCCGGTCCTCTATTCCTGTTATGTTGATATGTTAAAATTTTTCGGAATTGAAATCCGACATATGTTGCTGGAAGAGTGACGATAAACGAGGCCAAAACAAGTGGATCGAAAAGAGGAAATATAAATGTTATATTAGAAATTACAGACGAGTAGCGATATCAGGTTATTCCCGTTTATAATTCGGAAGATATCCACCGATCTCCTTTAATCGACACTGAAGATCCGTGATATTGATCTTGTGAACGGATCGATCCTCTTTACTGGCCATGGCCGCCGCAATGCCAGCCGCCTGTCCGGTAATAAAGCAGCCTGGCATGACGCGTAACGAGGCATGAACCTTGACGTCGGTACTGACACAGCGCCCCGCTACAAGCAGATTATCGAATTTTGGGGGCGTCAGAATTCGATAGGGAATTCCATAACTCTCCCCTTTTTGATATCGGAACATTTTATCAAATTCCTGTCGATGTTTTTCGTAGCTGGCTTTATCTGTCTTGGTTGGATGAATATCAACAGGATAAGCGTAACGGCCAATTTCGTCGTCAAAAACAGCCCTGTTTTGGTAATCGTCTATCGATAAAATATAATCCCCTGTAATGCGTCGTGTTTCCCGTATTCCAAGAAGGGATCCTGTATCGACCAGTTTAACATTTTCAAACCCCGGCAGATATTCACGATAATATCTCGAATATTCCTTCATACTTTTTCGTCCGAAAAGAAGCGCTCTGGTCAGGGAAACCTCGTCCGTTCCATCGACATTAAACGTATGACCAATATTTCCACCCCCGAGTCCACCTTCCAATTCATGCATTCCTGTCAAATGACGGTCTTCAACGGTAAAGACATGATCTTTAAAGGCCTGTTCCAATTGGCTTCCATCGGGTTGGGGACCTTGAGGCCGTTTGGCCCGCCATGTTTCCCAATCGATTCCACTCCAAAAACTGCACAGCGTTCCGGGCATCATTTGGCCTTTTTCGTCCCCTTTTTTGAAATCGGCCCCGCTCCATACTGCCAGATCTCCATTTCCGGATGCGTCGATATAAATCCTGGCACGGACGGCAAATAATCCACTCGGGGAAGAACAGACGACATACGAAATTTTTCTTCCATCGGTTTCAACGGCAACCAGTTCGGTATAAAATGAAAAACCTGCCTTTGACTCCATCATGATATTGTCGTAAACTCGTTTAAGAGCTTCGATATCATGGGCTGCTCCCTTAATCTCGCGATCACTTCGTAATCGATCAACGACGAGTCGACCAAAACCACCTGGAAGGAAATGAATTCCATCGGAAACCTGCATAAAAACCGGAACACGTCCAGCCGTTCCCATTCCACCGAAACAAGAGTGTCCTTCGGCTAGAAAAACATCGACATCCAGAAGACGTGCTGCCCAAGCGGCAGCCGTTCCCGCCGGACCTCCGCCAACGATAAAGACGTCAACATCGTATTTAATGGGGAGTGTCCGATGAAATGAAACCGTTTGTGAAGAATCGGAGGCATCCACCATGTTCACTTTTCCGTGCGCCGATTCCTTGATCGAGTTGGCGAGAAGGGTTCCTGCCGCTATTGATCCCGTTGTTTTCAGCCATTTGCGGCGATTAAGTTTTTTCGTCATGTCTATTATACTCTTGATATCATTTTTTACCGGTCAAATTTTTTATCTGCTCGATTTCTTTAGGATCGAATGGAGTTCCATCTTGACGAAAAATATCGTGTTTCCAATTTTTAGGTTCCGGAAGTTCGTTTTTCGAATGAAACTGGAAATTACATTTTCCGTTCACCAGACCGAAGTGAATCGCACCGACCTTTTTCTTCTTCAGAATGGGGGTTACATTAAAGAATGTATTTATGGGACGATCAATATATTCCGTACATATAATCGGACGATGGAATGGTTCCAGAAGGCCAATCAAATTTTCGACATGTTCGGGAGCCCTATAGCAATGGAAGCTCATCATGTCGCAATTTTCACCCAGGAAACAGCAGATGGGGAAATTGGAATACGCATGTCCTGGTTGAGGAAAAACAGTAATGGGAGCGGTAAATGGTTGAGTTGGATTCACTTGTCGGCCCCATTGCCACAACCGTCGGAGTAAAGGAAGTGATTGATTACCATGGCGAACACTCTCCGGTTCGTTATAAAGGCACCAGACAAAAATACGCGAATCCCTGGCAAACGTTGCAAGAATATCAGTAACATATTCTTCAAGGTATCCCCATTTTTCGGGGTTATTCACAATGGAGACTCCCGGCGACTGAAGCCATTGGGAATTGTGAACTCCGGGAAGTGGTTCCGGCTGTTTACCGATTTTTATAGGGGTACCAGGTCCGCCATTCGTAAAGAAGGTTGGTATCGTCACTATATGATGCTTCTCGCAAATATCAAAGACATTTGAAAGACGTTTTTTAAATCCTTCTTTATCTTGCTGCCAAGCCAGATCGTGTAAAAAAATTCGGATTGTATTAAAGT
This sequence comes from uncultured Planctomycetaceae bacterium, assembly GCA_964442735.1. GTDB lineage: Bacteria > Planctomycetota > Planctomycetia > Pirellulales > Thermoguttaceae > JAUNBG01. The sequence goes on from CAYUAP010000001.1 coordinate 30,167, forward strand.
TAAGTTTTTCGGCCATTCCCAATTCGTGATCTATTGTTTTGGGATCGAATGTATCGGCCTGCCACATTTCCAATTGATTGACCGCTGTTGAGGGAACATAATTACAACCGACGATCCAGGGATATTTGGAATACCAGTCGGCAGCACGTTTTTCACTCCAACGTCCTGTTGCCTGAATGGTCGTTTCCGCAGAAGAAACCTCCGTTTCATTTGCGTAACAGTGCGTCTCCTGGACAGCGCCTGCCGCCATACCTGTCAAGGAAAGACCCATAATCGATTGAAATACATCTCGTCTTGTTAATCGTGCCATTATTACTCCTGTTATTGAAGAACCATATTAAATTCATTTACTCAAAATGTAAACAGATACATTTGAAACCACGCATATCAGAGAAGAATACGGATAGTCTACTAAAAAATACAGCGTTTTGCAATAACAAACTTAAAAAATATATCACAATCATATTCTATTACAATAATATTCTATTACAATAATATTCTATTACAATAATATTCTATCATAATAAACGTTAAATATTATACTGAACGACATTATATACTTTAAGACGTTATAAATTCGGCATTTACTGGGAGCACGGACGTCTCGTTCGCATTCCCCAAAACAGGACGTCTCGTCCGTATTCTCGAAACAGGCGTCTCGCCTGTTTTGAAAAATAGACTTTTATAACAACCTTGAGTATAAAAGACTATCCGTTAAAGTTAGTATTATCTGTTATTGCAAATAAAAGACTATCCGTTAAAGTTAGTATTATCTGTTATTGCAAATAAAATCATTTACAGCAGGATTTCTTAAAATTAATATTTTTGGTCAATTGCCCAACAACATTTCCAATTCGGAAATGGTAGAGACATTGGGTCGAACGACTTTACCGGATGCATTGACATAAATCATCATGGGGACATTTTGTAGTCCTAACTGAATACCGCAAGGACCATCAAAACCTCCGTTTTCACAAACATTTTTCCAGGGGAGGCGCACTTCTTTTAGGAAGGCAATTGCCGTTTCCGGATTACTGTCCAGATTAATTCCGATAACGGCCAGATTCTTGTTCTTTTGTACAAGATTTTTCATCTGCTCAATTTCATCTACATTCCAGGAAGCCCAGCAGAAGATAATCAAGGGGCGCCCGTTGAATTCTGCGATATTAACAGTTCCGCCTTCCAGATATTTCCAGGCTGGTAGAATAGGGGCTTTATCAACGGAGTCCAGACGCTGAATAGCACCCTGTGCTTTTTGGGCAGCAGGGCTATTACCTGCATTTTTAATGACCAGGGAATATCGCTGAATTGCCTTCGCATCTTCCTGAAGATATTCATCATCCTGTGCCAGGAACATCAAGGTCGTAATACCGGCTTCTGTTTTGGGGAATTGCTCGACAAAAGTCTCCAGATCTTCCGTATGTTTTTTCTGGGCTTTTTCCAAATCACTTCGTTTCGGAGGCGGAGTTGTCTGGGTTGCGGCGAAATATTCACCCTCGATCTGACGTAAACGTAAATGGGAAATCAGTTCTTTATTACTATGATCTTTATAGGTATCGAACAATTGTCCCAATTTATTGACGCCCTGTGGATAGACACCACGTTGAACGGCGGTAAACAACAGGTCGGAAGCCTGCATAATCAATTCGTTCTCTTCTTTAGGATTTTTGGCAGCCAGAGTCAGAAGTGTCGAGTAGGCTTTTTCACATTCGGCGGGATAGGAGGCGGAATCGGCTGTTTCCAGTCTTTTATAGGATTCGTTCAATTCTTCCGCGAGTCGATTGAAATCAACACTGGTCTCCGGCATGGAAGCTGCCGCGTCTCCTTGAAGTGGGAAGAAGGTCGAGGTTACTTTTATTTCCGATGAATTACTACCAAAGGGATCGCCAGTTGGCAATCCGACGACTTTCCATGCGTTTCCGATCTTAACCAGATCGCCTATAAATATTTGATGGGTCTCTTCTGTATTTTCTTTTTCGGCTCCCGTTTTATTTACCAGAACAATACTGGCGTTATAATAGATGGGAAGATCTTGTATCAGACCTTTACTTCCTTGTGGAAGCAAGGCAGGTCGATTACCGTTAAATGCACCCCATTGCACACTTTTCGGTAATTTTAAGTTCGTTGCCACTTCCATGAATTTTGTATCGACCATGGTGATTCGCGCCGTCAGATTCGTCCGTAACGGTTCCGTGATTCCAAGTTGTGTCAATTCCTCTTGGGATAATGCGATTCTTTTATATCGAGGAAGATCTCCTGTTACCAAGGCGGCAACCATTTCAGATGTCGCTTCTTCCGGAGAAATGGCCTTCCAGTAGGCGATGTTTTTGTTATCGTCCAGAACTGCCCAACGACTACCATTGTCAGAATACCATCGACATTGTTTTTCTTTGGTCAGAATATCGCGAAATACCTCCAGTCCGTTACGATAGAATCGTACTTGTTCTACATTGGCTTCTCCTTCTGGAGCACACCAAACCCGTAACGGAGTAACTCCGTCCGGCTTGGTTAAACAGACTCCAACGTAATTGCCTTCTCTAAAATCAGTTATTTTACATTGGGCCATAACGTTCTCGGCTGGTGTATCGACGACAATATCATTTTGACTGGGTTGTATTTTGAGTATTTGATCGGGTGTATAATCTGCCCGACAAATTGAGATTATCCCTGTAATTAGGTATAATACGACTGTCGTTTTAAATATGGTTTTGAGAGTTTTCATTATATTTACCTTTCTATAATTTACCTCTTTTTCAACTATTTACTTGTTCCATTAATCATAAAGGAATATAACTCAAAATGTAAACAGGATATGTTTTGGAACCATGGATATTATGAATGAACATCAATAGTATACCCAAAAATAAAGGCTTTCGCAATAACTACTATCCGTATCCCGATATTATTTATTATGGTGACACCTATATTATCTATGGTTATACATAGAGACATTTACAGTTTGAGATTATAAAAAAGTGGGCATTGTACCCACCTCCTGTAATAAATTTTCTGGAACACCTATTTCCCCGGATAAAGTAAACCCTGTTGGGAGGCGGTATAGTGTGTAGGATAACTCGCCTGTGGCATTACAGAATACCTTTGATTGGTTTGTTGTAGAGATACTTCCTGATATTCATTATTTTGGTAAACATTATTTTGGTAAACATTGTTTTGTTGAGGAACCTGTTGTAAATGTTTGTTATAAACAGGAACATTCTGATAATGAACATTTTGGTTTCGGTTATTAGCCACAGTATAATTATGTGCTACCTGCTGAATCCTGGAAGATTCATTTCGAACGATTGGTTGTTGGCTTCTGTTTTGATATTGATTGTACATAATACGTTGTTGATTCATTGTCATGGAACGGTTGACCGGCGTTTGTTGAATGGAACCTGGAGCGTTGGCAATGACGCGAACAGGACCTTTATTCATTTGAATTTTAGCGGTATTGGGATTATTGTTGGGGACTGGTGTTGTCAGTGGTTTTACGGGAACTTGTTCCGTCTTTAATGGAGCCGTTCTCTCCGGTAACGGCTGAACGTTATTATTCAATATCGGGGCCGTCATTTCACTGGTTGGAATACTATTTTCCGGGACAGACATCTGTGTTGTATTGGAGCAATAACTGCACCCTTGACCGCCGCAATAATTACATCCCATCCAATTACCGCAGAAATCACAAGGTTCACAACGTTCTTTTAGAACTCGTGGCGCGCACCCACAGTCACTATAGGTTCCGGAGGAAAGAAGAGCAGCCACCATATAGATAGGAGACATTGCAATATTGGTTATATCTCGAACCAACGGCAGTAAACCAAATTCACAACAGCCTGTACCGCACTCAACCATACCACCTGAAACATAATTACCACATTCATTATTACCGTAACAGTAATCATTACAGCCGTAACCGTTGTTTACCATTGAATAATCAATAGATCCATCGACATTGTTACTGTCATAGGTTCCTTGAGTTGTCCCCTGCTGAATTATGGTTTGATTTTGTGCCACACCGTTTTGAGCGTAAAGCAGATTCGATACTCCTGTTAGTGCCAGTATCATAATACCGACAACTAAACCTTTTTGAAAGTTTCGTTTCATGTTATCCTCTTTTTTCTTCTTTAGTTTATAAAATTATCTATTTAACTTTAAATTTTTTCCATTTCAATACAGAAAACCTCTGTTATTGTACATATCGTCCATGATAACCGATAAAATTATAAAATCTTTGATAATCGGTAAATTTTACCAGGATCGGTTTCATTAAAATATTTTTCCACTCTTGTAAATTGTACCTATAGAGGTTATACTTAAATATGTTGTGAATCAATTTTATAGAAGACTGGAAGGAAATACTGTGTGTTGATATTGATTTATGACATTTTATGATACAGAACAGTCCCTGATTTATAATAGACAGGGGGTTTTCTCAAAACTCCCTGGAATGTTGGTGTTCCACTAATATTCTCCACGTTTTATAGAGCTTGCAAACCAGAAAAATGTAAAATCCAGGTTTTTAGAACTGTTCTACAGTTAAAAAGGAGTTCACAGTGATGGAACCAAAAAATATTACCGGAAGTACAAGACCAAAATTTTCGCGGGAAACGAATAGAAACAGACTGCGAAATATACTGTTGATTATAGCATCGTTAATTGTTATTTTATCGGGAATTCATGCCGCAAAAACAATTATAGCACCATTATTTATGGCGACTTTTCTGGCGATTCTTTTATTACCCCCCATAAAATGGTTACGTTCGAAGGGATTTTCCGAGGTCGTTTCGTTATCTGTTGTTATAACGAGTGTTTTAATCGGGGGATTGACAATGACGACCGTACTGGGAACACAGTTAACGGATTTTGCACGAAACCTGCCTAGTTATAGAGATCAATTTAACGAACGTCTAATGAATTATGATCTAAATTTGGGAGATTTCATACCAGCTTTTAAATCGGATAACGAGGAAGAAGATCCGGCACTTCAAAGCAAGATCGAGAAGGATCATTTGCAACAGGGCACTTCTCTGAAGAAGAATAAAACATCCGCCAATATAAAAAAGCAACAGAATATGTCAGAATATGTTGACGATTCCGATCCGGCAAAAGTTTCAAGTGGTTTTTTTGAGCCGGTACCAAAAGATCTTGAATTTTCAATGGAAACAAAAAGTCATTCGATGACAGACGAGAAAGGCGGAGATAAAACTTCAAATAAAACTTCAAATAGCAGAAAAACAAGTGACAAAATAACTTCACCTGTTACAAAAGTCAATAATAATAACTCGGATAGCAAGTCGGATAACAACTCGGATAGCAAGTCGGATAACAAATCGGATAACAAATCGGATAACAAAAAGGAAGATAATAAAGAAGCTTCTATGAATCCCGGGACACAGACGTCCGAATCCGCAGGTATAACAGCAGATAAAAAGCAGGGAGCAGACCAGCAAGCGTCACCTTCGACATCACAAGTCCTCAATAATCAAGAGGACCGGTTAGCAGATGAACCGAACCTGGGTACAGGTCATGAAAATTGGGGATGGGCGTCCGAGGATGCCGTTAAAGCGAGTTCACACGAGCTGTTTAAATTTTTGGCGAGTTTGACAGGCGAACTAAGTATTTTAGCTAGCAGTGTCTTTATTATCATGTTGCTTGTTATTTTTATACTCCTGGAGACTTCGAAACTTCCTTTAAAGGCTGTTGTCGCGTTAAGAAAAAAGGCCAAGGTAAACGACCGAATACGTCAACTGGCAATAGATATTCGTAATTATATGATTATTAAGACCTTCGTCAGTTTTCTGGTTGGTGTTCTGGTTACAATTCTTCTTTTATTATCGAATGTGCAATACGCGATTTTATGGGGGTTTGTCGCCTTTCTTCTGAATTACATTCCCAATATAGGATCCGTTGTTGCGGCCATTCCGCCCATTTTATTGGCGACTGTGGAACATGGACTTTTTGTTGGAACGGTTGATGCCGTATTTTTTGTGATTATCAATTGTAGTATCGGTTATATTTTGGAGCCGAAACTACTGGGGGATGGACTGGATCTGTCTCCGTTGGTCGTTTTGATTTCCCTGATTTTTTGTGGATGGCTTCTGGGACCGATTGGAATGTTTCTTTCTCCACCACTAGCCGTTATTACCAAAATTATTTTGAAATCATTCGATGAAACTAAATGGATTGCCATTTTAATGGCAAATTCGATTCCAAAAGAGAATTATCCCATTATGATTGACGAAGAAAGTTGAATTTTAAATAGAAGAAAGAAGAATGGTTTTGCTTTCCTTGTAATCAGGAACGTATTTATAAATAATGTAGTGTAATCAGGAGTGAATATGGATAAAAAACATAGATGTTTGTGTACCGGTATTTTATTTGCCGATGTTGGTTGTCATCCGATCGATCATCTTCCAGTGCCTGGAGAATTGGTTGCTACCGAGCGAGTTGAATTGTCATTAGGGGGATGTGCTTCCAATGTCGCGTTGAATTTAGCTCGTTTGGAGGTTCCTGTCGGTTTGTGTGGATGCGTTGGCGATGAAGCATTTAGTGATTATGTTATACGTTCGCTGGATCATCCATTAATTGATACGACAGGGGTACGTCGAATCGCCAATCAGGGTCCAGGTAGTACACTCATTATTAACGTGCAGGGGGAAGATCGGCGTTTTATCAGTACAACAGGGGCAAACGCGGAGTTCAAGATCACGGATATTCCCAATTCCTGGTTAGAGGAGGCCCATGTTTTATATCTGGGCGGTTATCTGATGATGCCTTTATTGGAAGGACCGGAGACTGGCGAATATTTTAAGAAGTTTCGGGCCCATGGTGGTAAAGTGATTTTGGACGTAGTTCTCTATGGTAACCGTCCCTATTGGGATGTTGTCAAGCCGTTACTACCGTATGTTGACTATTTTATGCCCAATAACGATGAAGCGCGAGTTATTTCCGGTTTGTCCGATCCTGTGGACCAGGCCAAATATTTTATGGACTCGGGAGCGTCTGTTTCTGTAATAACCTGTGGCGAAAAAGGGTCTATTTACTATTCGGAAAAAGATAAATTCCGAACGGGAATATTCTCCGTGGAGTTTATTGGCGGAACGGGATCCGGCGATGCGTTTGCCGCTGGCTTTGCCTCCGCAATTCTGGAGAACGATTCGCCACAAAATACGATGAAAAGGGCATCGGCCCAGGGAATGAGCTGTGTACGGCACAGCAGTGCCACCCAATCAGTCTTTACACGGAATGAAGTTCAGGAGTTCCTGGCCAATCACGAACTGGAATGCGATAGTCTTTAGAGACGGACGATAAACATTTGCATAATCAAGGCGGAAATGATATTGGTCTTTATACTGTACGACGTTATAAATTCGGCATTTCCTGGGAGCGTGGACGTCTCGTCCATATCCTTTAAAACAGGTGTCTCGCCTGTTTTGAAAAATAGACTTTTATAACGACCTTGAGTATATAAACATTTATAATTTCTGCTTCATTATTGGAACTGTCGTCTTCAAAACACCCTCTACAGTCTTGATCGGATATATTATTCGTAACGTTTCGACCACCTTGTTTGGGATTGGTTAAAAAAATAATAATACAATTCCGGTTTTTGCAATTGCCAGTATTAAAAGGCTTGGAGTATAACATCAAAACTTGACCATTTATCCAATTATGTATCGTGGAGGAAAGGGTAATGCCCGGAATTATGTTCCGGTTGATTTTTTGATTGAAACGGAAGTTATACTCGAAAAATCGGTTGATTCCGGATCTGCTTCCGTAATGAAGGTTACGGTTCTTTTAAGCTGTTCAGGTCATATTGTAACATATCCTGAACGAGGTCGTTAAACGAATAATTGGGGACCCAGCCCAATTGTGTTCGTGCCTTGGTAGCGTCTCCCTGCAGGTAATCGACTTCCGTCGGTCGGAAAAATTCGGGGGAAACTTCGACAAGAACACGGCCTGTGGCAGTATCAATTCCTTTTTCTTCGATTCCCTTGTGGGTCCAGGATAGGGAGAAACCGAGTTGAGAAAAAACTGTTTCCACAAATTCACGGACAGAATGAACCTCGCCTGTTGCCAGAATGTAGTCGTCCGGCTCCTTTTGCTGGAGCATACGCCACATTCCTTCTACATAGTCGGCCGCATGCCCCCAGTCACGTTTCGAATCCAAATTACCAATCAATAATTTATCCTGAAGTCCCGCGTGAATTCTGACAGCCGCTCGTGTAATTTTTTTCGTTACGAAATTATCACCCCGTAACGGACTTTCATGATTAAATAATATGCCATTACAGGCAAATAGATGATAGGCCTCCCGATAGTTGACCGTTGTCCAATAGGCAAAAAGTTTTGCAACGGCGTATGGACTACGTGGATAAAACGGTGTCTTCTCCGTTTGTGGTATTTCCACAACCCGACCGAAAAGTTCCGATGTTGATGCCTGATAGAATCGTGTCTTTTTTTCCATACCACAGGCTCGTATTGCCTCTAAAAGACGAAGCGTTCCCATACCGTTGACGTCTCCCGTAAATTCCGGCGTCATAAAAGAAATACCAACATGGGATTGTGCCGCCAAATTGTAGACTTCATCCGGCTCTGTTTCCCGGATTAGTCGGACAAGACTGGTGGAATCGGTCATATCTCCTTCATGAAGATAAAAAGATCGATTATATCTGCCGTGAAGTAATGAATCGATACGACTTGTATTGCCTGATGAAGAACGACGTTTTAGTCCGTGAACTTCATAATCTTTTTCCAGTAGTAAACGTGCCAGATAGGCTCCATCCTGACCTGTAATTCCTGTAATAAATGCTTTTTTTGTCATGATGATCTCCTTTTTTTTCTAAATAGGATCAATAGATTGTATCGATCTTCCCGATTCAGGCCAAATCGATAGAGGAAGAGAACGTAAAAGAGAGTCGAACCGGCTCCCACAAGCAGTAGAAATAAATAACTCGGTCGGAGAAGCCAGACGGTCAATATTGACGGAATGACTAAAGCTGATAGGGCAATGATCTGATAACCGCCAATCGATAAATAGTATTTCAAAATCGATTCCTTCCGCATACGACAGAGAAGAATTGGAACAAGACAATGGTGTACGAGAACAAGAGGAATCACTGTACCCAAGGCTATTCCGAACAGGTCCATTCCGAGATACACAAAGAACAGACTTAAAATTACATTGAGTATTCCCTGAAACAGAACAAGAAAGGCCAATGTTTTGTGTCGGGCAATTCCTTGTAAATAACGAAGATTGGTTTCCGCATGGCCACGGCAGAGTGCGGATGCCGTTGCACACAATATCAGACAGGGAAATACATCCCAATATTCCGAACCGATCCAACAGGCAATAAAGTCTTTTCCCCAGGCAATAAAACCAAATGACATGAAGATTGTAAACCAGGTGGCCAGTTTATAAAAGAGGCGTCGCCATTTTTGCAGTACAATATCGTCGTTTAAGGTCTGAAGATGTGTAAACCAATTCGTTTGCCATGTTGTTAGAACTGTCATGAAACTACTGTAATAACTCGTCAGTACAACCACGACCAGATTGTATCGGGCCATCTTTTCCATGGAAAAGAGCCACATAATTAAAAGGAGATCGCTTTGTACAATCAGGATATCACCTACTTGGGTAATAAAGGTATAGAGACTGTAACCTAATAGTTCTTTAATTCGTTTTCGTCGAAAGGACCATTTGGAAAAGTGAAATTCCGGACAATAGAGACAAACAAGACGGATAAAAACCAGGAGTTGTAATAGAATCAGAATGAAATTAAAGAAGACTAAAGCGATAACACGTCCACCTAGATAGAGAATAACGAACAACCCCAAGCCATAAAGTATGCGGAACAGTAAAATACGACTGCCACTGATATCCTGGCGCATTGTTCCGTTAATAATACCACAGACTCCATCGGAGAGTTTCGAAACGGCAAAACCACCCCCGGCAATTAAAACGACACCGCATAAAATATTTATATCGGGAACTGATTTTCCGAATATTTTCATGAACAAGGCGGTTAGTCCGGAAATAGCCAGAACGAGAAGTCCCAATATCGAAAACAGAATTAGGGCCGTATTGCCTGTTTCGTTGAGGCCTTGTTGGTCTTTTCTCGTATAATACAGTGTAATAAAACGGGATGTTGCCGTTGTTAATCCGAAATCAACCAAGCCACACCATCCAGTAAAGAGACCTGCAAATACAAAAATTCCATAGGACCGTTCCCCCAAGGTGGATAACAGATAGGGTGTCAGAAAAAGACCTAATATAATCCCCACAAAAAGATTACAGCAGGAATAGACAGCCCCTCCAATTAAATGGGATAAAGCCTTTTTCGATTCGTCCATAAAACTCCTTTATTTACAGATCCAGTGGCAATCGAAAAATTTTATAAAATCTCCCGAATTTTTAGAATCGATATTAAAAGATCTTCCATATTATCGAGAGAAATCATATTGGGACCATCGCAGGGTGATTTGCGCGGATCAAAATGTGTTTCCAGAAACAGGGCGTCGATACCCACTGCGGCTGCGGCACGAGCCAATGGAGCAACAAATTCGTGTTGTCCTCCGGAAGAATTTCCTTGACCTCCCGGTTCCTGAACACTGTGTGTAGCGTCAAAAACGACCGGAACACCAAATTGACGCATAACAATCAAGGAACGAAAATCGTTTACCAATTGACCATAACCGAAAAAGGTACCTCGTTCCCCCAACAGAATATTTGAACAGCCCGCACCTTCCAGTTTATGAATGACATTCTTCATATCAAAGGGGGAGAGAAACTGTCCTTTTTTGACATGGACCGGTTTACCTGTTTTGGCAGCCGCAATCAAGAGATCTGTTTGTCGCGACAGGAAGGCTGGTATTTGCAAAAGATCGCAAATATCTGCTACAGGCTGTGCCTGAAAGCTTTCATGAATATCCGTAGTACAGAGAACACCAACCTCTTGACGGACCTTGGCCAGAAGTTTTAATCCGCGTTCCATTCCGAGTCCGCGAAACGTGTCGGAACTTGTTCGATTTGCCTTGTCAAAAGAACCTTTAAAGATAAAACGAATTTGTTCTGTTTTGCGGTTGATTGTATCGACTATTTCTTTTAGACGAACAGCAATATCAAAAGAGGTTTCTTCTTGAAGAACACAGGGACCTGCTATCAATAGAAGTGGCTGATTTTTTCCACATGAAATATTTCCTATTTGAACAGGATTATTCGGCATGGGAGGTCTCTCCTCGTTTTAACAGCATATGTTTTGGAGCGAGAATAGTAAATCGATGGGGAATCGTTTCAATTTGAACCGGCAGAACACCTCCCGGATCTCCGTCTAACTGATAGGGAACTTCCTGATCGCAGGAGAGGGTAAACCGTGTTCCCCTACCCAATCGGGAATTCGGCAAGAATCGATGAAAACTCCCCATTTGCGCAAAAAATACATTAATAACGGAACACAAAAATGTTCCGCGTTTAAAAATACAATAGTCGAGGCGCCGATCATAACCGATACAATGTGGGACCAGGGGAAGCCCCCAACCATATTCCGGGAGATTAAAGATAAAAGTCCATTTTCCGGAAACCACCTGTTCATTAGGTACCGTAACAGGAGCTATAACAGAAGAGGACGATTTCGTATCATCATTCATGTCATCGTTCGTATCATCGCCAGTGTCACCTATCGTAACATCAATCTTGGGAAACTTGTAGGAGAAAATAGAAGAAAAAATAGGACGCATATAGGAAAAATAGCTAATATGCGCTCCCTTTTTAGTTCCCTTTTTATAACTTTCTTCCCGTGCCTGATGTACTTTTCGAACAATATCCGCATCAATACCGGCACTAACCATAACAAGAAACAACCGTCCATTGGCACGTCCGGCATCGAAGGTATCGATCCAACCTTGCTCGATCATATCGGCTGTTTTTTGTGGTTTAAATGGTAGATGAAGATATTTTGAAATTAAATTGGCTGTTCCGGCAGGCAATAGAGACACTGGCAGTCCAGGTAAAGTTCGATTGACCAGTTCGGCTGCAGTACCATCGCCACCGACTCCAATTAAGACACGTAATTTTGATTCTTCAAACAACCTATTGGCGCGTTGGGCAACGAGAGAAAGATCAGTTAAAATTTCTACTTTAAACCCTTTTTTTTTCAATAAAGATTCCAACTCCGAAGCACGGGCCATAGGTGAAGTTCGCCCTGCCTTCGGATTAACAGAAATAATAATGGTATCAGCCGATAGAGGAAGTTGATTGATCACAACGGAAATCCTGTCTAAAACAGAAATAAATCCTTAAAAATCAACGAATAGCCAATTTAGCGGCGCGACTGGAACGACGAGCCGCGCGAAGTCGTGCACGACGCTTCGTTTCACTGGGCTTTTCATAATTTTCACGACGGCGCATTTCCTTTTTAATACCACTCCGCTCGACCAATTTGCGAAAACGACGAACAGCATCCTGAATGTTCTCTTTTTCCCTTAACGTTAATTTAACCACCTAAACTTCCACCTTTCCTGTTTTTTGGTTATTTTTGTCAATAATCAAAACAATGTTGTGCAATTACTTTTATATTGGTTCATTCCAACTCTCCGCTTTCTCCATGGATACCGCATCAATGGAATATGCTGACACGTCGTCTGCGTTCCCGGTTTATTGAAACCAACCTGTTTATTATTGAAGACCGTCTCGAATTAAACCATTTTCCCGAACGATTCCTTCTTAAGATCCGCTCCCTGTAAAAACGTCTAAATAAAACGACATATTGAAATCTTAAATATAATTCATTTGTTATTTTTGTCCAGAGGGACCGTAGCGAACTTTTGACTCTATTTTACTGTTTTTAACGAAATTTTTTTGATTAATTATTTTAGATGTATTTTATTCGGACAAAAATAAAATTTATCTCCCAAGCTACGGACTGAAAGTCCTATCGCTTGGGAGTTTAGTTGACCTTAAAATTGTCGTCGCCACTTAATGGACGGTCTTCGTCTTGTAGCCGGATATACTCCGCGATTACATCGTCCGTTACCGTTCCTGAACTGGCGACAAAGTATCCCCTTGTCCACAGATGCCTTTCCCAATACATCTTTTTTAGATGCAGGAACTCCATCATGAGCTTGCGGGATGTACGCTCCTTCACCAATTGGATCAATTTACTTGGTGAAAGATTCGGAGGACACGACAGTAATACATGTACATGATCCTTGCAAACAGATCCTTGAAGTATTTCCACTTCATTCTGTTGGCATATTTGACGCACCAAGTCACGTAATCGTGTGCCGACTTCACCTGTTAATATACCCTTGCGATATTTCGTTACCCAGACAAAGTGATACTTCAGGCTAAAACGACAATGAGAACTTAAACGATAATTATTTTCCATAATTACCTATTATATCATTTAAAATTACAACCTGAAGGGTCCATCTGAAAGATGGGGGTTTTAGACCCATTGGTTTTATAATAATAAAAGAGTAAAGAAATACACCCCACCTGATTCGAACAGGTAACCTTCGGTTCCGTAGACCGATGCTCTATCCAATTGAGCCAGGGGTGCGCATTTAAGGAATTCCTTAAAACAATAATGTTATTAAAGCATTATTTTAAGTTCTGTGAAGTCCCCCAAGGCATTTTTTCTTTAAAATACTAAAATACTTTTGGGGAATGGAAATAATTTTCAATAGCGGTTGGCACACCCCAGTCTTGCACTTAATGTTCCATAGCTGCAAGGCTGACCATAAAGGTTTTTACCATAGGCGGAAACAGGGGGTACGGCCCGTCCGGAATTACGCGCATTCGGATTATTATTAAAAAATCCAGGATAATAGTCTGCCGCCAAACAATGATTAGGTGTACCACGATAGACTCGACGATAGGGATTGGATGCCGTGTCGCGCAGAGGGGACTTCTCAATCTTCGATGGTTCGATTTTATTTGTTGGTAATGGTTTCGATATCGGTGTGACTTGAGATGGTGTCTGCGGTACTAAAGGGAGATGATTTTGAGTGTTTTCTTCCTGATTCTCCCGAGATATTTGTACCTTGGAACCGTCTGGCAGAATAATCGTTCCTCCTCCTTCCGGAATAATATTTCCGGCTTTATCACGGGGAGGATCCGCGATCTGTTCCGGCTTTAAAAAATCAGATTGTGGATTTGTTCCCTGGACCGATGCTCTAATTGTTTCAACCGTCATGGGGTTAGGTATGGTTGCCTGCGCCAGTAACAGGACACGTGGTGTCGATTGACGACTGTACGAATTTGTCTGGGACCAGCCTGTGGTGGCCATTACGGTTAATACTAAAATACTTGATATCAATAAAGATGAAGTCTTCATCCCTTCCTCCTGCTAACTGTTGTTTCTCTTTAAAACAAACGAATTTTTAAAAAACAAAATTATTTGTTACAGTGATACTAATCGGCAGTTAAAATTGGAATTTTAAGAAAAATCAATACAGGCAATAATATCTATCTATTTTACCTATTTTATAAAGGCCAATATTTTTCTGATTTCTGCACTTGTTACTATGGCTAATATCGCTACAAACAGCACTGTCACCACAAACGATACTATCGCTACCATTAGTACTGCTCTACTATTGATATAACTAATCCTAAACTTTAAATTTAAAAATAGAAGTTAATCCATTTAGAATTGTATATCATCAGGAGCTTTAGGGATGTGGTGGTGATAGGGAGGCATTTTACGATCAGGAAGTTTTTTTTCCGGATTTTTAATTTGCCAATTGTTACGATCCCGGTTATCGGCGAAGTAGGTCAACCAGGCGAGAACACTTTCTTCATCATCACCCTTTGCCAGATTCCAATGGATGTAACAATCTTTATTTTTTAAATTTTTTTCCAGAGAAGGAAGGATATCGAAAAAAATAATGGAATAAAAGTCTCTTTCTGAGAGGTATTCTGTACAGTCAAAAACGATTTTTTTATCGAAAAGCTGCCAGAGTGTCTGATAGAGCAATGTATGAATTTCCTTGTCCGATAAATTACGTGGATGCGGTAATTGCAATGGTGGATCAAACCATTGTGAAATGGGCAAAACAGGTGCGGTTTCCCAATCGTATATATCTTCCAAATACTGATTCACCTCTTGTATAGCCCAAGAGTTGATATCTATTTTTGTAATGGATTCATCAATGTATGGTTCCATTGACGTCATTAACGAGCCATGACGCATTAACTCTTCTGCTTCTACTGGTACGGAAAACTCCGGCATGGAAAACTCCGGCTTGATTCTCTATTTGATTTGGTTTACCACTTAACAACACCTCCGACTCTCCCGAGAGAATCGACCAATATTGGCACTTTCGTTTATTACTCAATTACCAGAACTTAAACGTTCCGATACGGAATAATCTACAAATCAACAGCAAGTTAAGGTTTGAAATAACCCTTTTCCATTGAATGAAATACATGTCAAAAACATTCGACACCATATACAACCTAAAGCGCGCAATTTATATAGTATACCAATTTAATCGAAAGTCCGAAAACTTCAAGGTTTTTAAGTGAACTTTTCGCAATTTCATAAAAATTCCTTAAATTTATCCGTTATAAGTGTAATATTCGTGGTAATACATAACCAATAACCGATTGGATTTTATGAAATAACCCAAAAATTCATCACGGAACTGAAAGTTCAAACGTGTAAACAATTCTAAATTTATGAAAAAATACAGATAAAAACAATTCGATTAATTATAGAGGGGGGAGAATGGAGCTTTTTTTCACAATATTTTTAGGGGATATATTCAAAAGGCAAAAAATATGGTATAATATTAAATTTGGATAGTGTGGGTATAAATTTTGTCAGAACTCTTGTTTTCGGTATACGAGACATTATTCATTGTTTTCTCTGTAATTTAGGTGATAATGGCATTGTTTTAAACAATGAATGAATTTTGAAATTACTGGGATTTATATATAAATTGCGAATTGCCCGATTTTATAAAATAAAGGACACAATTCGAATAAATAAATGGAAGGGATAAAACATGCCGACATCATTATTTCAATATGAAATGTTGCCAACAACCTGGTTTTACATCTCGGGACTAATGATTATTGCTGTGTTTTTTCGTTTTAATCGATTTTGGAGTGTTCGTAATTTTGATATTATTGGTCTAATATTAACGACACCCGGTCTTCTTTATATTGCAATGGGGAAAACGGCAAACGATCCGATTATTGGAACGGGCTATTTATGGTTGACTTTTTTGGGTGGATTGATATTCATTCGAATGATATTGGATACCATTATGATTCGTCGTCCTTTGTTAGAGCCTAATTTATCGTCTTCCGGATTGACGTTTGCCTGTATTTTACTGATGGCATTTATGATAGCCAGTATCATGGTAAATCGTGGTGATAAAATAGAATCATTGGGTACTCTTCGTTTAGAACAAATTATGACGATGCGCCAAGAGTTTGGTTCCGTTCCTACCCCACATTTTGATGAAAAACCGGGCTATACACCCTTTCATTGGTTTGTTGATATGACAAACAGCTATTTTGCCCCTTCCGAAAAATACTGGAAGGCGAATTTTACCAATTCCGATGTTGTGTCTTTTGACTCGACCGGTAAAATGGAACCACAGACAATTGAGGGGACCAGTCCTGTCAAAAACCGTGTAGAGAAAAATAAAAGAACATTCGTCCAGGATATCCAAAAAAAAGTGAATACGGCAGAAGGTAAAGGGGATGTGCTTGAAAGTGCTTTTCTTGTCTTTTGTATTATTTTTATTCAATGTGGAATTGTCTTGAGTATGATTTATATCGGACAATGTCATTTTGGTAATATAAAAACAGGTGTTGCGGCGGCTTTTATTTACCTTCTCCATCCCTACGTGGTTCAGGAACCATCCAATCTGGCACACATTCTTCCCGCTTTTTTAATTGTAACCGCGATTGCCTTTTATCGTAGACCTGTATTATCGGGTATCCTGATTGGATTGGCGGGCTCGCTGGTCTTTTATCCCTTTTTCCTGATTCCGCTTTGGATTGGTTTTTATTGGAAGAAGGGATTTGTTCGTTTTGTCTTGGGGGCTTTTTCCGCAGTACTGGGAATGGCTCTCCTTCTGCTTTTATCGCCTCCTTCGTTTGGTTCCTATGGTGTCCAAGCTGCCATGATGTTCGGATATCGTTCTGTTTGTGTACTATTTCCCGATGGATTATGGGCCTATTGCCCCTCAATTTATCGGATTCCGATTTTCGCCGTTTTTGCCGGACTGTGTATCGGTTTGATGCTGTGGCCCCCTCGAAAAAATCTGGCTACCTTGATGGCCTGTTCCACCCTGTTAATGATTGGTGTCCAATTCTGGATGGGAAATCAGGGCGGTTTGTTTATTGCCTGGTATTTACCTTTATTGATTCTAACAATTTTTCGTCCAAATCTTGAAGATCGTGTTGCGGTTTCCACTGTTGTTGATATCTAAAACTAGAGGTTATTTATGAAACATTTTACAAAAGACGAACTTAATTCTTTTGAAACACTTCTGTTGGAGCTTCGGCAACGTTTGCGCGGGGATGTTACTTCTATCTCCAATAGTGTGACAGAAAAAAACAGTCAAATAGAATCCGGGTCAACCTCTGCGTCTCCCATTCACCTGGCAGAAGCCGGTACCGATACTTTTGAACAGGAATTTGCCATGTCACTTTTGGAAGCAGGTTCTGGTCATCTAAAGGAAATTGAGAATGCCCTCCTGCGAATAAAAGACGGAACCTATGGTACTTGTGAAAATTGCGGTAAACAAATCACAAAAAAACGACTGGAGGCTATCCCCTATACCAATATCTGTATCGATTGCGCAAATGCTCGTTCTAAACGAAGGGGATAAATGGAGAACATTTTTTATTTTGTCTCCGCATAATATTTATAATCATGGAAACAAATGACGTTTATGCAGTAATAATGGCGGGAGGAATCGGTTCCCGTCTATGGCCGGAAAGCCGACAAAAATGTCCGAAACAGTTTCTCTCTTTTTTTAATAATGAAATTTTATTAACTGCAACGGTCAAACGAGTTTTACCGTTTATTCCATTGGAAAATATCATTGTTGTAACGAATCGGGAATCCTCTTCACGTGTTCGGCAGCTTTTACCAACTCTTCCTTCGGAAAATATTCTTGCGGAGCCCTATTCCAGAAATACGGCTCCTTGTATCGGCTGGGCGGCTACTGAATTACTCCGAAGATGTACCAATCCAAATATGCTTGTTCTTCCGTCTGATCATTATATATATCCAAACCAATTGTTTATCCAAACAATAATCAATGGTTTGTCTCTTCTAAACGAGTCAGAGGAACGGTTGATTGTATTTGGAATTAAGCCAACGGAACCACGTACCACCTATGGTTATATTAAAGGTGGACAGACCCTTCTTCATAAATGTTCCGATGATTTTAAATTTGACGCGTTTAATGTTGACTGTTTTATAGAAAAACCTTGTTATGAAAAAGCGGTGGCATTTATAAATTCGGGCCGATATCTATGGAATAGCGGAATATTTCTCTGGAAGGCCCAAACGATCTTGGCACGAATTCATCGCTATATGCCCGACTTGAAACAGCAGTTGGACCGTTTATTTCAAGTTGAGGAGGAACAAAATCGCGACAAAATCTATCAATCGCTTCAAAATATTTCCATTGATTACGCTATATTGGAACAGTCACAAGACCTTGTTGTCCTTCCCTGTAATTTTCAATGGAGCGATTTGGGATCATTTCGAGCTCTGGAAGAACTTTATTCCCATCAAAAAGACGATTGGGGGAATGTAGCGGTTCATTCACAATTGATAACATTGGATGCCCAAAATAATCACGTTCGACGCCGAACTGATTCATTAACGGATCACCTAACCATTCTTGTCGATGTCGATGATCTGCTTGTAGTGGAAACAGAAGGAATAACTTTAATTGTTAAAAAGGGTGAAGAACAAAAAATACAAAAGGTTCTCCAGCGCCTATCGGAAGAGAACCGAACCGAATATTTATGAATTACCCCAAGTTTCCATGCGAATTTTTTAGAGTTCGTAACGTCGATGATTATATAGTTTTTTGATTCGATCCACGATGGAACTGTGCATTTGACTGACACGACTTTCACTCAAATCGAGTGTTGCGCCAATTTCCTTCATGGTTAATTCTTCAAAATAGTAAAGAATAATAATTAAGCGTTCATTTTTTGTCAGTCCTTTAGTGCAGGCGCGTATGAGCTCTGTTCGTGCCAGACGTTCGGTGGGATCTTCACTTCGCCGATCCGGAATCATTTCCAGTTCGGTAACTTCCCCTTCACCACCCTGATCGATCCAGCTTTTATCCAGACTGGTCAAATTAACACGGCAACTATCGGTTATAGTCTTTTTGACTTCATCAACAGGCATATTGAGAAAATTTGAGAGTTCTTCTTCTGAAGGTTTACGGCCAAATGTACCTTCCAGGACTTTATAGGCTTCATTGAGTTTACTAGCCTTGGATCGAACCATACGGGGAACCCAATCCATAGAACGGAGTTCATCCAACATTGCACCACGAATTCGTGTAACGCAAAAAGTCTCAAATTTTACACCGCGTTCGGGATTAAACGCCTGAAGGGCGTCGATTAAACCAAAAGTTCCAGAAGAGATTAGATCATCCAGTTCAATTTCTCCAGGCAGTTTGGCATGTATTTTTTCGGCTAGTCGACGAACAAGGGGCATATAATGCTCCACGAGGCGATTTCTTAAGATGATGTCCTCTTGATTATGACTATATGCCAACCAAACCTTTTCTATTTCATCGCGTGATATTACTGCTGTCTTCAGCTTTTCCATGCTGTTTTCCTTTTAATCCACTCGTAAAAGAAGTTTTTTGTTAAAAATCTTCTTCTTTGGAGCATTTCCTTGACTATTATTGTTCTGATCCGATCATCCAGACCAACTCATCTTATTTTTATTTCTATTATAACTATAATTTTAAAAAATGAATGATGTTTTAATGTCGATTCAAGAACAATAACAATTTTTTTCATTTGAGGAAAGAACAAAATGGCTACATCCCCTTAATTTTTCCAAAATTTTATTTTTTATAGATTCGTAATGAATTGCTTGACTGGTACTTTTATCTGGAATATTCAACAATTACCAATAAACCACTGTTTTTTATTAAAGTTTTAATAAAATAACGATAATTACATGTCGCACTAATAAACAATAAAGTTTTTGATAACATTTTACTTGAGACTTGTATTATGACGATATGGATACAAGGGAGGGTGAATAATCCGGGAATAATTGTATTGGAGGAGAAAACATCTGTCAGGACGGAAGGGAAAAAATGGAAAATCAAAGATCCGAAATAGAAGCATTACGCGAACGGGTACGTCAATTGGAACAGCAATTGGCCAAGACGCAGCAGTTAACGGCTGTTGGTGAATTAGCGAGTACCACGACACATGAATTCAATAATATATTGACAATGATAATCAATTATGCGCAGATGGGAATACGTCATAAAGATGAAGCAACACGAGATAAATCACTGTCTAAAATACTTGATTCGGCCAATCGGGCGGCCCGAATTACCCAAACGGTTCTCGGTTTGGCACGAAATCGCAAGCCGGGCAAGGAGTCTTCTGACCTGACTTCCTTAACCGAAGATGTTTTACTCCTTTTGGAACGGGAAATGAACAAATATCATATTTCCGTTGAAAAAAATTTCGAGACGGTTCCGAATATAATGGCCAATGGAAATCAGGTTCAACAGGTATTGGTCAACCTTTTAATAAACGCACGTCAGGCGATGCCGTCCGGAGGACGATTGGTCCTGAAACTGTCTCTGGATAAAGAGGCCAATATGGTCGAACTGCAGATCCGTGATTATGGCATAGGTATTCCAGCAGAAAAACTCCCTCATATTTTTGATTCGTTTTATACCACTAAAGAAGGACCGGATGACAGTGGTAAAGGTGGTACCGGTTTGGGATTGTCTCTCTGTAAAAATATAATGGAGAATCACCAAGGTAAAATTCGTGTAGAAAGTGCCATTGGAAAAGGAACTGCCTTTACTTTAAGGTTTCCGGTTGCTCTATAATTCCGGTTATTCTAGAATTCCGGTTGCTCTATAATATTATGGCAAAGGTACCATTGAGTGGTTTCACGGATGCGTTCTTCCAGTGATTTGGGATAGTGGTAGTTAAATTGACGAATCAATTTCGTATTGGAACAAATCCAGGGACCACGAATGGCTTCTATTGCTTTATTCCAATCGAGGGAAACCTGTTTTTTAATAATTCTTTTCCAGATTTCCTGAACAATTCCTGTTCCAATCACTCCGGCAGGCGGCACTTTTACACATTTAAGGTCCGATCGACCAAAACTTCGGGCTATTAATTTTCCGAATTCCGAAAATAGAGGAAGTTCCGAAAAGCCTGGAAAATAGAAGCCAACTCCGGAACAGATCTTTTGGGGGCCCGTTTGTACTGGTTCCAGACTATCCGGAACAAGACGTTCTCCATAAAGTGCCCCTTTCACGAGGAGTTCGACGAGATCCTCTACATAAACAAAGGAGAATCGTTGATCGTAATATCCTGGAATCGGAAATCGGGATCCACTTGCGGCTATCTTGAATAATGGAACGGAAAGCGGATCTCTTGGGCCAAATACATAGGGGGGCCGAAAAACCGTTATTGGAAGTCGATCGGCATATGAAAGAAGTTTTTTTTCTCCGGCCAATTTACTTTTACCATAGGGGGATACGGGATGGGGACAATCGGTTTCCCGACACGGACGATAACGATAGTACGGTTCTGTTTCGAGAACTTTTTCCAATTCCGGGATTAATTCATTCCTATTACAACATGGACCTGGACCAACTGCCGCAAGGGAGGATATCGAAACAAGAATAGGGGCTGTTCCGGTTTTTTCTGCGACGTCAAGACAAACCGCTGCAACATTTTCACAACCTTCACTATTGATCCGCATAAAATCATGGGGGGTAATGGCTCGTGTCAGGCCCGCCAAATGAAAGATTATTGAGGAACCGGTAACTCCTTGATAGAGGGACTTTTTATCTGTAACATCACCTTCTATCAATTCCGCTCCCAATTCCTGAAGAGAGGTTTTGAGGGAGGTATTACGTACCAGACATCGCAGATGGACACCCTTCTGTGATAGTAATTGCGCCAATGCTGTTCCAATAAAACCTGTTCCTCCAGTAATGAATACTGTTTTATCATTTAGATCTATCACGTTACGCATTTATTGTATTTTATATTTATTAAATGTTTTTATATTAAAGCGTCAATCGCCGACCTATACAATTTTATTTATTTAGAATGAAAAATCAATTGCCCCAATCCAAAAAAAACATATTGGTATATAATAGAATACATTGGAGAATAAAAAAGAAGGTATTAGAAGTTTGATCGGAGGTGACCGATCTTTGATTTTATTCCAGATTATGGCGAATACAACGATTTATGACAGGAGTATACAATGGGCTGGGAATACAGTGAAAAAGTCAAGCAATTGTTTTTGGATGCGGTACATGGCAAGCCGGGAACCCATTTGGGGGAAATTGAAAATCCGGACGGCGTGGGAGAACATGGTTCAATTGCTTGTGGTGATGCCTTAAAATTTTCATTTCGAGTTAAAAAAAATGATTCTGACCCTCTTAAAGACATGATTACTGAAGCTCGATATTTAACATTTGGCTGTACTTCGGCAATAGCAGCTTCCGAGGCGCTCTGTTGTCTTCTGGAAGATCGAATGGTTACGCCAATTGAGGCTTTAAAGATAACGAATGCCGATATTGTGGAGTTTTTACAGGGACTTCCGGAACAGAAAATTCATTGTTCTGTCATGGGGGCGGAAGCATTGGAAGCGGCGGTTTTCGACTGGGCGAAAAAACGGGGTGTCGATCTGACTCAATTGGGAATTGAATCGCATACCGAGGAAGAGGAAGAAGGCCGTATGGTCTGTAAATGTTTTGGAATGACCGATCTCTATATTAAACGAAAGATTAAGGAGCTCAATCTTCACACCATTCCGGAAATTACCGGGGCCATAAAAGCGGGGGGAGGATGTATGAACTGTCATCACGCGCCCGGCGGTTTACAGGATCTTCTTGATGAAGTATGGGGAAAGGAAAAAACAAATTCGAGGGCCAAACCAGAGTACGGTAATTTTGTACCGCTTTCTACATTAGGATCTATTGACGCCCCTCCTGCTCCGCATAAAGTGGAGGCAACCGTCTCGAAGGAAGTGGTCCTTTCTCCCTATCAATTGGCCAAAAAGATCGAACATGTCGTTGAATCCTATATTCGGCCCATGCTCCGAAAAGATGGAGGTGATATTGAAATTTTCGATATCAAGGACAAAATGGTTTATGTCGAGTTATCTGGGGCATGTGCCCATTGCGTCGGTGCGGAACAGACATTAAAATTGCTGGTTGAGAATACACTGAAATCTCAAGTGGACGAAGGTATCAAGATCGTTCAGGTTTGATATCTCCTTCTTCCTTTATTTTACGGTAACCATTCACGAACGATTTTGAAACCATGGATATCACGGATAAACAGCGACAGTCTGTCGTAAAATACAATATTTTACAATAATAAACGAAACATTTTTATCTATTATAATAAATAATTTATAATAAATAATTATTTCATAAAAAAGTTTGTTTGCCAAATAACTATCCCCGTGAAAAACAGTGTTATCCGTGATTTCACTTTATATCCGTGAACAGTTACATTTTACGATTGTATTTACGATTGTATTTCAGGAATATAATGTTCCCACGATTACAATAATCTTTAACCGTTAATATTAGGACTTCGACATGGTAAAGACAGCCTGTCAAAATCGACATAACCGATTCCGTTTATTACGGGTAGAGTCTTTGGAAGAACGGCAGATGCTCTCTGTCTCCCCAGTTGAGTTCCAGGAGATTTGTAATATTTATCGTGATGATTTTTGTATTGCCGATACGGTAAATATCATTGAAATAGACGCCGGTAATCTAACGGCGTCTGCATTACAGTCGGCAATTGAGACTGCGAAGAATACGGCTTCCGACGACTTGATCGTACTTCGAACCACGAATTCCGAACGGTCTATTCAATTTGACAAAACTGCGGATGAACTGGTAATTGATATTTGTAATAACTCCGGTACTGTAACAGTCGTTGCCTATGGCGAGTATTCTCTAATCATCAATGCAAAATCTTTTTCTCGAATATTTACCGTTCGAAATGGAAATATTCAGATGGGAAATCTGATTCTGACTGGGGGCAAGGCCTTAACCGATATTAATGGAACCCTGTCAACGGTGGGAGTTGGTGGTGCCATAGCTAATGCCGGTTCTTTAACTCTTTCCCATGTTGTTATTAATGAAAATTCCGTTGATTGTGGTATTTTTGATGATAGGAATATGGGGTTCAATTCTAAAGGGGGCGGTATTTATAATGCCGGTCAGTTGCTTGTTATCAATTCGACCATTTCGAATAATAGAGCCTGTTCAGGGCAATTGAACTATTGGGAAGTACCGGCCTACGGAGCAGGAGGAGGGGTCTATAATGAAACCAATGCTACACTCGAACTCCGTAATACAACGATAACGGGTAATATAGCCGAATTTGGGACGAAGGTTATTCAACCCACGTCAACGGACGAGAACGAGCAACCCATTCCTGTTACCATTGAATTATTGGGTAATGGTGGTGGTATTTATAATTTCGGGGCAACGATTATTTCTAAAAACAGTGTTATTTCCGATAATCAGGCCTGGTTTGGTGGAGGAATTGCCAGTATCTATAATACCATCTCCGGTTGTATAACCTTGACGGATTCCGATGTTATCAATAATAGTGCCTATGAAGACGGCGGTGGAATATATTCGGGACGCCGATGTTCCGTCGATATTCAACGGTCTTTTATTCAGGGAAATACGGCGGGGAAAAATGGTGGTGGTATTAACAATTTGGGGAGTCTGTCGATAATCGGTTCTGTATTGAGTGGTAATAATGCTGGTACAAACGGCGGTGGAATATATTCCTATGGTACATATAGTTCGGCCATAGCCGAGTATAGGGTCAACCTTGTCAATTCAACCATAACTGGAAACAGTGCAGGTATTACAAAAAACGGATTGGGAGGCGGACTTGACTTTAAAGATGTTTCTATGGGAAATACCTTTACACGACTTTATATTGTTAATTCTATTCTGATAAATAATCGTGTAATCCTGTCTTCCGATATTTCCACGGATATGAATTTACATAAAGAGGGCTACTGTTCCGGTGAACATTCACTGACGACGTTTATGAACTGGTCGAATAGCGATGGTAATAATTATATTTATGATCAAAACATTTCTCTCTTCCTGCGCGATTACGATTTTACATCTGCCGCGGAAGGAGATTATCGAATTTACTATTGTGCGGATTCCCAGGCAATCGACAAGGGAAGTAATACGGAAGTTGCCAAATATTATACTACGGACGATTCGATTGATCTTGCCGGGAACGAACGAATTCAAAACAACCAAATTGACCTGGGGGCATATGAATATCTTCCTGTTTTGTTTGACAGAGCGTTTCCAACAGGATTACAGGTTCAGGAAGGATGTTCCTTTTATTTATCGGTAAATGGAACCGATAGAGACGGAAATGAAATTGTGTCCTATCATATTGATCTCAATCAAGATGGAATTTCTGATTGGTCTGGTGATCATTTTTGGATTTCTTCACGATCTTTATTAAAAGATAGTTATGGACGATTCTATCTTCTTCTTGCCGTTGAAAACTGTCTCGGACAAACAAGTGATTTTACATTCGTTCCGGTAACAATGACATTTATTCCATCTCCTGTTGTCGAAAAGACATCCTATAGAAACGGGCAGATTCTGCGGCTGGATATTAGTACCTACTTTTACGGAAACCGATCGGGCGGTCAGTGGACTATCGATTGGGGAGATGGTACAGAACAAACGATCAATGATCTTTCAAACAGACTGATAATAAATCATTATTATACTTCGTCTGTCACGGCAACGTATAATATTATACTTTTGATGATCGATGATAAAGGTAACGACAATAATGGGTCCTATTTTATTTGTTCCAATACGGTGGTTCCCGATCTTTCAGTGAACGAATTGGTTGATTCTAATCGTTTGATTTTGTCATCTGCTGTTTTATCGGCGAAGGTGTCTTTAGCTGTTCCGGATCTTGATACTGCCAACTCTCTGGAACAAAAAAACAAGGTGGTTTTTCCAACGAATTGGGATGTAGATAAAGAATCTTCCATGAAATTGGAAAACATGTTATTACAATGGAAGAAAAATGTTATTTTCGACCAGGAGCCTGTAATCGAATCCGATATTCAACTGGAGCCGACCTCCATTCAAATACAATACTCCCTGTTGATATCGGTATTGAAAGATGATTACATTAATAAATATATGGATTTGGCCGTCCATCGATTAAATACATTACTGGAAGACGACCTGTGCCACTGGATTTTTGAAGGTTTAACTTTCAGTTCAGGGTCGTTTTGAGAAAGAGCTTTTTTGAGGAGAGAATATGATGCGATACTGTTTTTTACTGTTATCCTGTCTTTTATTGGCCGGAAATTTACTTTTTGGGGCCGATCAATATCAGGATCGTTGGTATTATGCTTCTTTTGGTGTTCGAAACGATGACGATATGAACAAATTTATCGACTTGTTACAAACGGCAAAGGAAAAAGATTTCAATGGCGTTTTATGGGCTTGTGGTGTTGATAATTATGCTCGATGGAACAGTGATATGAAGCGACGCTTGAACACAATCAAAAAAGAGGCCGATAAACGAAACATTGAAATCATTCCAATCATCTGGTCCATTGGTTATGGAACCTTTGTCAATGTGAATCCCAATTTAATGGAAGGACGTAAAATAGAAAAATTCCCTTTAGTCGTCCGAAATGGGAAAACGGTGGCGGCAGGTACAGACGATCCTGTTCAATGTTCTAACAGTGGCATGGAAGAATACAAGGGTAATCGTCTAATGGGGTGGTTTCATGACCAGCCGGGTGAAGTTTCATTTATTGACAAGAATGTCAAATATTCAGGCGAAACATCGATTCGATTTGAAAACTTCACGTCGAACAAATATGGCCATGGTCGTTTGTCCCATGAACTCAAATTACGTCCCAATCGGGAATATCGTATTTCGATCCGATATAAAACAGAAAAACTGCAAGGGGGTAATTTTATGCTCCAGATCTACGCGCTCAAAGGGAAGGATATGAGTCAGATGGCGAGTTTTTCACCGAAGTTACCGGATGATGGAACAAGTGACTGGAAGGAAGGAAATATTCAATTTAATTCGGGAGACGGAAACGTTCGTTTTTATACCGGACTTTGGGGGGGCGAAAAAGGCAAAATATGGTTTGACGATCTTGTCATTACGGAAATGGGAATGATCAATCCGTTACGCAGGCCGGGAACTCCATTTATCGTTACAAACGAGGCGGGTGACCATATCTATTTAGAGGAAAAAGATTATCGGTTTCCAAAAGGTTATTTTCCAAATGTTTATCGTTTTGACGAGAAGGGAATTAGTTTGGAAATTCTACCTGGCAGTATGATTAAAGAGGGAGAACATCTTTATGTCGATTATTATGTTCCAATTACAACCAATGGAAAACAGGTTTCGACATGTATGTCAGAGGCGCAGGTCTATGACGAATTCAGGAACTCGGCAAAATTGATCATGGAGGCATTAGCGCCAAAAAAATGGTTTTTGAGTATGGACGAAATTCGGGCTGCTGGCAGTTGTGCCGCCTGTCAGGCGCGTAATATCCCTTTATCGGATATTTTGGCCGATTGTATTACCAAACAAGTTGCTATTATTCATGACGTTCAACCGAAGGCCAATATTTATATCTGGTCCGATATGTTGGATCCCGAACATAACTCGCATGCCAACTATTATTCCTGTATCGGTGATTATACTGGTGTCTGGAACAAAATACCCAAAGACCTGATTATTAGTTGTTGGTATTATAAAATCAGGGACAAGAGTATGAAATTCTTTTCCGACCTAGGTTTTCGAACACAAGGGGCTGCCTATTACGATGCAAATGACCTAAAAGAATCCGCCGATTGGATCGAAACCTGTAATCAGACTCCCAATTGTACCGGTATTATGTATACCACCTGGCAAAATAAATACAAACTCCTGCCTGCGTTTGGTGTCCTTGTCAAGGAGAAAAGTAAACCAATGCTCCCAAACAAGTAACTCAATGTATAAACAAATATCACATACAGATATTACATACAGATATCATAAACAGCTATTACAAACAGATATTACAAACAGATATCATGTCTTTAAAACACCCTCCACAGTCAGGCCAAGGATAATGGTGTCACCGGATTTCCGGTCGTACTGGGAGTTGTATTATGATGATCCTGTATTTTTTATACTCCTTAATTAGAAGCTGTTATTAGTAAAACGTTGTTGTTTCGGTAAAAACGATTCAAGAATTACATCATCCAAAATACCTGAAAAAGATATCCAAAACAATAACGCGATGTATTTTCAGTCTGAAATTTCATCTCAAGAACAGGAAAACACTATAAAATAACAGATCTATCCACAACTCCATATTTTTCATTCTATTCATTTACAATTCCATGTCAATAATAAAGAAGAAAATTCGGGCAGATTGATTTAGAACCACTCCTTGAAGGGTTTAAAAAACATGTTATACTTTTATTATATTATTCGGGGCGTAGCGCAGCCTGGCTAGCGCACCTGCTTTGGGAGCAGGGGGTCGCACGTTCAAATCGTGTCGCCCCGATTTTATTTTCTTGAAAAACAGTCTACGTTTCTATTTTCAAAATTTTTATTAAAGATAAAGCTGGTGATAATTGTAATTTATAAAAAGTAATGCAAAATATTTTTATGACAGTTTATTGTTTCATAAATAGTATATTGTTTACATTTTTCGATTATTACATAAAAAGAGTATAGGATTGAATGACACTATTCCAGTTATTTTGGGCCTTTAAAATAGTTTCGACGAGATCCCGAATCGCACCTTGACCACCTGGAAACCGGGAGGTCCAATCGGCGGCATTTCGAACTTCTTCCACCGCATCCGCTACTGTGGCGCCGAATCCAATACGCAGAATGACCGGTAGATCCGGCAGATCGTCTCCGATAAAGCATATTTCTTCTGCCGTTAGGGAATGGGTTTTCATAATTTTCTCAACAGCTTCCCATTTGTCGCGAACGCCTTGTCGAACAAGTGATATTTCCAATTCATCGGCCCGAAGCCGTACAATTTGGGAACTGCGTGCGGATATAATACCAAATTGATAACCGGCTTTTTGCCACAGACGGACTCCCAATCCGTCATGACTATGAAATTGTTTGATTTCATCTCCGTTGGCCTGATAGATTATACCACCATCAGTCATAACACCGTCGACATCAGACAGTATCATTTTGATAGGAAGTAGTTTTTTTTCAAGTGTAGACATTGTTCTATCCTGATAATGGTAAATGGAATTGGTATTTTATGGGTTGGAATTAAATTCAGTACTTGGGAATTCGAAGGGAATAGCCTCTTCAGATTCTCTGTCCGACTGGAGGGATCCTGTCAGATGACCTTGATTGGCCTGAAGTTTATCGCCCTGTAATATGGTTAAAGGGAAACCCTGACCATACATACTCAACTCTTTATAGAAGACCTGTCGGGCTGGCTGAACCGTACTGTCAATAACGACATCGGCACGAATAGTTGCGCCACGATCTTCGATAAAACTGACAATTTGGGCACGATAAACGTCTCCTCCTGTTGTAATTTTAGACCAGAGTGATTTCATTTTGGTTAAATTGACAATACCTTCGGAATAAATCCAACTGGCATGTCGGTATCTTGACTTGTTGTTGTCATCTATTTTTGGACGTGTCGTAATAATGCGTTGTATTTCACTTTCTGTCAGATCGGGAATTAGTGCCAGAATTGTTTGTGGAGCCTCGTTAATATTGATTCGACCATTGATAATTGTGGAAGTACTTGTAGAAGCGTAATCCAGATATTTCAGAAGAGCCTCGGGGGCTTGATGGCTATCGGGATAGGGACTTTCTATTGTATTGCCATTGGGGAGTTTTATAGAGACTCCCAGTATATCCAAGGGTGTTTTTAAGGTAAAGGCTGCTCGTTGGGAAAAATCGGGTGTGGTTGTTTCGGAGGATGATGTTGCCGACCCGGTAGTGGTGGGACCGTATTGGCGATAGTAAACAACAAAATTGGCCGTTTCTTTATTAATATTATTGGCGAGTTCTTTATAAAGAAATTCCAAATTGGTATTATTGAGATCGATACGTGGTTCTCCTTTAGGATCGAGATCTTTTTCGGCACTAAAGACGGTCAGCATTTGATCCCAAGATGTTTCCTTTTTATTGGAATCACCATTTTCCTGGAGGGCAGCGTTATTAAAATTAAAGGATTCGTCAGTACCATAGAGTTGAAGTCGGGTCATATCACGAACCAGGAGCAGTTCTTCCAAAAAGACAGGAATAGCGTTTCGGGGACTGTATTGAAATGACTTGGAAGAATACCAGGCTGCTTCGGCACCATTTTCCCTCGTTTGTTCGTCAGGATCGATCCAATCGAGAATGGAGTCGGCTCTTATTTCTGTCATACCGGGGAGTTTCATTAAGACCGAACGTCCGGTTCCGGGAATTTCACGATCCCATTGGAGAACAGCGGCGAGGTTGAGACGGGTCGATTCGTTGACGAGTCCATATCGAATTCCTTTAATAATTCCGGAATCTTCAATTTTCGGGGACAGAATGGTAAATGACGCATTTTCTCTAGCGCCTTCTTCCACTTTAGCGACAGGGACAGCACAGAAAAATCGAGGATTATCGTAAAGACCACCATTTTTATCTCTATTTTCCGGAGTCTGTTCGATCATGGTTTGCATAACGGCCACAGCGGAACGGGCCACGTCCGTTAATTGGATTTCTTCGGATCGAACCGTAGTGGCTTCACGTTCCGTCTGCATTAGTGACAGAAGGGAAATACCCCCCAAGGCTAAAATGGCAATAATAATAACGACGACAAAGAGTACCAATCCTTTTTGTCGATTTTTGAGATAATGGAAGCGTCTGCCCTGTTTCTGCCCCAATAGAGAAACAGCAAGGTTAAATGGACTTTCCTGTAATAACAGGAACGAATTTTTTCCGGAACGATTCATAACGTCCATGATTTACTCAAAAAATGTAAAAGGAGAATTTTATAACTACGGATAACACTGTTTTTCATGGATGGTCTTTTGGCAAACAACGTTTTTATGATTAAAATTTTACTACAATCCAATTTAGCTTGTTATTGAAAATCACTCTATTTTTTACAAACTACCGGTTTTTAGCCGGTATTAAGTCGGTATTAAGCCGGTATTTATCTGTAATATTTCTGGTTTCAAAAATACATCTTGTTTATATTTTGTATTAGCCAAAAAAACGTTGAATGGTTTTAACAACAATTTTTTGTTCAGCCCGTTCCAGTTCCGGGAAGATGGGCAGTGCGATGACTTCCCGACTGGCCTTCCAGGTTTCCGGAAGATCTTCAGGCATATACCCCAATGATTGGAAACAGACCTGTTCGTGCAGACCAAGGGGATAATAGATATCACTTCCGACCTTGTTGTCGATTAAAAATTGACGAAGGGCATCCCGTCTGCCATCCGGAATTCGAACGACATATTGATTCCAGACATGACGTCTTGAACCGACGACCAAGGGAAGTCCGAGTATTTTATCCAGTTTGGCTTCTTCAAATAGTTCCCGATAATACATAGCATTATTCTGTCGGCAGGCGGTCCATTGATCGAGCAAGGGGAGTTTAACATTCAAAACAGCGGCTTGATAGGAGTCGAGACGACTGTTGATTCCAATTTTATGATGATAATAACGTGGCTCCATTCCATGAACGCGAAGGATTCTTGCATCATGGGCGAGATTTTCGTCGTTGGTTAAAACCATACCACCGTCTCCGGCTCCTCCCAGATTTTTCGTGGGATAGAAACTGAGACAGGAGAATTGTCCCCAATTACCAGTCCGAATACCATTGAGTTCGGAACCAATGGCTTGAGCGGCATCCTCAACAAGGACGATTTTTTGACGCTGGGGATCAATATTGTTACAGGTTATTTCCTGTAATGCGGTCATGTCTGCCATTTGGCCGAAAAGGTGTACCGGTATAATTGCCTTGGTATGTACACTGATTTTTCGTTCAACGTCCCGAGGATCAATATTGAATGTAACTGGATCAATATCGGCGAAGACAGGAGTTGCTCCCAATCGGGAAACACAACTTGCGGTTGCGAAAAACGTAAAGGAGGGGACAATAACTTCGTCGTTCGGTCCGACTTGTAATGCCATTAGGGCCAGGAGAAGTGCATCGCTTCCAGAAGCACAACCGATGGCATATCGGACGTTACTGTATTGAGCAATGGCGTCTTCCAGTTTTTTAACCTCTGGTCCGAGGACAAACTGCCCTGAATCATTAACGGTCAAGAGTGCTTGGGCCATTTTATCTTTTATCGTGCGATATTGCCGTGATAAATCAAGAAGCGGTACCGACCGTTGATTTTCCGTATCCGATATTGTATTATTCATTATTATTCCTGATTATTATTCCTGATTATTATTTCAGGACTTTTTCTATCCTGTATTTTCAAATTATGATTTATGATAATGCAGACGGGAAACCTGTACACCCCATTTAATAATTCGATGGTGTCCCTTGTGGGGCAGTCAAGTTTGCGTTATTTTGTACTTGATTCCGCATGGCATTGGCAGTTTCCAGGAGTTCATCGTTGGGAACCATACGTTTATTCGGCAAAACGACATGACATTGTTGGAGGTCACGTATTTCGCCCGGTACAAAATTTTCCGAGAAGAAATCCAGACCTGGATAGAGATACCAAGGGGTTCGTACCTGATGCATGACTGTTGTTGTTTCATTACCATCTTTTTCGCAACGAATTTTATAGGTTCCGGAATAGACAATATTTTTTGAAATAGGTGTTTTTCCAATTTCCTGATCGTTTACCCAGACACGAGCTCCGGACGGTTCCGAAGTAATCGTCAAACGCCGGTGGAGACTGTTACAGCCAGAATACAGGCATAAAACAATCAGGACCATTATCAGAAGTGGTATTTTCTGGAATAATTGATGGAAAAACATTCAACAACCTCTTGATGTACAAACCTTAAAATCAAAAACATAATGGAAGTATATCCAAAATAGAGAAACTATGCTAGAGGAAATACCCTGTTTTTTTGGATTTTTTTTGAAAATAGAAAAAGAAAAACTCTGGAACAAACTCTTTCCGCATAACGATATTAGAGTATAATAATACAATATATAAATTGAGTCGATTCGAAATGGAAAATTGAATGAAGGGTATTTGTGTTGGAAATTAAGAATAATGATAACGACGATCTGTTGATTTCGGGAATTCCGGACGGATTGCGGGAAGTGTACCAACTGGTGGCTCCTGAATTAACGGAAGTAACCCGATTATTAAAAGAGCAGCTTCGTCATGAAGACGCGACGTTAGATGAAGTCATTCGTTATTCCTTCCAATTGGGGGGAAAACGTCTTCGTCCGGTACTGGTTTTTTTGACTGGTAAAATATGTGGAGGTATTCATTCGGGGCATATTGCCGCAGCAACGGCACTTGAATTGATTCATACAGGGACCTTGGTTCATGACGATATTCTGGACGGAGCCCATTTTCGTCGTCATTTAGAGACTATGAATGTTCGTTGGGACTGTAAAACGGTTGTTCTTGCCGGTGATTATCTATTAATAATGGCCATGCGGATAATGACATTGGTACGGGATGTCAATGCCTATTCCCTCATGATAGAAGCCTGTCATGAAACCTGTGATGGTGAATTGCGTCAAACGGTCGATATTTCCAATTATACAATGGGAGTAGATGAATATTTTCGTATTATAGGGGGTAAAACAGCGGCTCTTCTCCAGTGTTGTTGTCGAATGGGGGCCTGGTTTGCCGGGGCAGATAAAGACTTGTACGAACATTGTTCTCAATTTGGTTTTAATTTGGGTTTGGCGTTTCAGATAATCGACGATATTCTTGATTTAACTGGTAACGAAGAGAAGACGGGAAAGACGTTGGGAACCGATCTACTTAATCATAAACCGACATTACCTATTCTCCTATATCTAAAAAGCGCATCCGAGGTGGATCGTGCCACTATGTTGCAGATGGTACAGGACAAGGAAATGAACGATTCTGTTGCGGCAGAAATACGGACCATAATAAAAGAGAGTGGTTCGATAACGACGGCCTATGATCAGGCGAAGTCGATTTTAATGAAGGCAATAGGAGCAATTAGCGAGACGGTTCGACTTGATAATGCAACAGAAGAGCAGTTGATGGCCGTTAAGGCCTTGAATCAGGTTGCTCAATTTGTCATTGATCGCAATTTTTAATAATTTATGATTATCGAAACGGGAGAAAGGAATCCGGAATCATGTCGGTAAAAGCAGTTGTATTATTGTCGGGAGGGTTGGATTCTTCGACGGTTTGTGCCTGTGCTGCATCGGAGAGGCGGGAGTTGTATGCCATTACCTTCGACTATCATCAGAAGCATCGTGTGGAAGTGGAAGCAGCCCGACAGACGGCACAGTTGTGGGCCGTTCGGGAGCATCTTGTTTTTCCGGTTGATTTGAGTTTGTTTGGCGGGAGTTCCCTGGTCGATCCAAATATTGACGTGGACAAGAGTACAGCCCTCTCCGAGATAGGGCAAAAAATACCGACTTCCTACGTTCCGGCCCGAAATACGATATTTTTATCTCTGGCGCTGGGGTTTGCGGAAACGCGAGGGGCTTCGGAGATTTGGATTGGAGTCAATCACCTCGATTATAGTGGTTATCCAGACTGCCGTCCAGAATATTTAAAGACATTTGAAGTACTAGCCAATTTAGCGACGAAAGCGGGTGTGGAAGGATCATGCCATTTTTCAGTTCGCGCTCCGTTACTTCATAAAACGAAGGGGGAGATTATTAAACTTGGTTTGAAATTAGGAGTCGATTATTCCAAGACACGAACATGTTATTCGCCATCGGAGGACGGTCGTGCCTGTGGTACCTGTGAATCGTGTTTACTTCGACTGACAGGGTTTCGTGAAGCGGGTATTCCTGATCCGGCTCCTTATATTGAGTATAAATAATATTGAGTATAAATAGTATAGTGTATTTTCCCTGATAACCGATTTTAAATTTAAGCAACAGGAATGTTATGTCCAACAACGAACTGCAATTGGTAGCGACATCGAACATGGGGTTGGAGTTTGTTGTCGCTCGTGAACTGAAACAACTGGGTTATCAGCCGGGTAATTCAGCGAACGAGACAGGTCGAACCTATTTTACGGGGGATTTCTACGATTTGGTACGTGCGAATATTAATCTTCGTACTGCGGGAAAAATCCTGATACAACTAGCGCGTTTCGAAGTTGGGAGCGATTTTGACGACATTTTCGATGCAGTGCAAGCGGTTGACTGGGAATATTGGATGCCGTCGAACGCTTCGATATTAGTGGATGCCCGTTCGGTTCGTTCGACGATAACGAGTGTTCCTGCCATTCAGCGGACAGTGAAAAAGGCCATTGTGAAACGTTTAATGAAGGCGTATCATACGACGTTGCTTCCAGAAAACGGTCCGGAATACACTGTGGAGCTATCCTTGTTAAAGGACGTGGCGTCCTTAACGATCAATTCGACGGGACGTGGTCTTCATCGACGTGGTTATCGGCAGATGAATGTACCGGTTCCACTTCGGGAAA
The DNA here is from genome assembly GCA_964442735.1 of uncultured Planctomycetaceae bacterium. GTDB lineage: Bacteria > Planctomycetota > Planctomycetia > Pirellulales > Thermoguttaceae > JAUNBG01. The sequence goes on from CAYUAP010000001.1 coordinate 66,045, forward strand.
CGTTGGCGAGTGCCTTGGTTCAATTGTCTGTTTGGACACAGGACCGGCCACTCGTTGATCCCTTTTGTGCCTCGGGAACCATTCCGATAGAGGCGGCCATGTTGGCCCGAAATATAGCGCCTGGCATGAACCGTGTTTTTGCGGCACAAAGCTGGCCGGTTATTGACGCCAATATCTGGGAAGATATTCGTGCCGAAGCCAAGGCGGCTATTCTTCCTCCGTTAAAAACGAAAATCTACGGTTATGATATTGACGGAGAGGCGCTCCAATATGCGCGTTTTCATGCACGACAGGCGGGTGTGGACAACGATATTATTTTTAAGGAACAGGATTTTAAAGATCTGACTGACGAGCGCCTTTATGGTTGTATTATCTGTAATCCCCCCTATGGTGAACGTGTAGGGGAACAAGTGCAATTTCAATCTCTCTATACGTCTATGCCCGGAGTTTTGGCCCGTCTTCCTTCCTGGAGTTTCTTTATCTATACCTCCTGGAATGATTTTGAGAGTTTAATCGGTCAGCGTGCGACGCGCCGACGAAAACTGTATAACAGTCGAATCGAATGTACCTATTTTCAATTTTTGGGACCGAAGCCCCCGAAACCGACTGCTGTTAATGCCGTTGATGGCGTTGATGGTGAAACCAAGGTGGATACTATTATTGAAAATCAATCTGCCGATATGATTGAAGGTGTTAAAGAGTCTGAAGAAACCAAAATAATATCTCCGGTTAAAACACCGATTGTAATAACTCCTGTTTTTCAAGGTTTGGACGAGTATTCCCTTTATCAGATTGAAGAGTTTGGTAAATGTCTCAAAAATCGGAGTCATCATTTACGCCGATATCCCAAACGTGGTATAACTTGTTATCGTTTGTATGATCGTGATTTTCCGGAAGTCCCCTTGGCTATTGATATTTTCGAGGAGAAGTATCTGCATATTGCGGAATACGAACGTCCGGACGAACGGAGTATTGCCATGCATCAGCAATGGTTGGACAAAATAGTCGAGAAGAGCGGAGAAGTTCTAGGAATAGATTCGGATAATATATTTCTTAAAAGGAGGAGTCGGCAACGTGGTTTGAGTCAATATGAAAAATTGAGTGAATCCAGTCGAATTATAACGGTTCACGAAGGTGGTCTTTTATTTCGGTGCAATATGACAGATTATCTGGATGTTGGTCTTTTTTTGGATCATCGTTTAACTCGAGATATGGTCCGAAAGGTAGCGCGAGGCAAACGCGTTTTAAATCTTTTTTCCTATACGGGCGCGTTTTCCTGTTACGCGGCCGATGGTGGGGCCGCATTAACCGTTTCCGTAGATCTGTCTCCGACCTATCTGGATTGGGCTCGTACCAATATGGAGATTAATGGTTTTTATGAACAGGACAATCCCTGGCATGCGGATCACCGTTATATAAAGGCGGACGCAATAAATTTTTTACGAACGATTCCTGTCCGGGGAAAAATCAGTTCCGGTCAGACGTTCGGTTTGGATCATTCTGATTTTGATTTGTGTATTTGTGATCCTCCGACATTTTCCAATAGTAAATCGACGGAAGATGATTGGGACGTTCAGCAATCACACGTGGAACTGCTTCGTTTACTTGCTTCCCGAATGAATCCTGGCGGAACTGTCTATTTTTCCAATAATTACAAACGTTTTAAAATGAACGAAAGTGAATTGACGGATCTGTATCAGATTCGGGAAATATCGACGAGAACGGTTCCAGAGGAATACCACAATAAAAGGATTCATCGTTGCTGGCAGATGACGTTAAAGGATGGTTTTTGAAGCCTGTTTTTTACATTTTCTATTTTATTATGTCCCATAAAATATGGGAGGAGCGGGTTACAGATCTGTTCCCGGGTACGTTTGGAAACTGTTCTAATGAATGGTATTAAAAAATGGTATTAAAAAACGAACAGAAAACTTCTTGAGACTTCCAATAAAAAATTTTTAAGGGGTTTTCTTTTCCGTATTTTTTTGGTATGATAATATATTATTGAAATGTTCCATGGAGGACAAATGCTTTTTGTGGGTGAAAGCTCCGCGCATTATAGATTTAACAGAATAGTAAAGAGGTATCAGATTATGGTTATGAAGAAATTTCTGAACGATCCGCAGGCAGTAACGACCGAACTTCTTGAAGGTTATGCGTTATGTTATCCGAATCAGGTAAAAGTAATTAATGAAAAAATTATCGTCCGGGCCAATCCGAAGTCGAAGGATAAAGTGGCGATATTAACATTGGGTGGAGCGGGTCACGAGCCGGCATTAAGTGGTTTCGTTGGAGAAGGACTTCTGGACGCTTCTGTTGTAGGAGATATATTTGCGGCGCCGGGTGGTATGGCGGTTCTGGAAGGTTTGCGTTTGTTCAAGGATTACAAGGATATAATTCTTGTAGTTTTAAATCATGCTGGTGATGTAATGAACGCTAAAATGGCTTGTATGATGGCGGAGAAGGAAGGAATTAAAGTACACAAGATTTTAACGGCGGACGATATTGCCCCTGGTAAAAATGCTCCGCGGGATGATCGTCGTGGTCTTGGTGGATGTGTTCCCTTGATTAAGATACTGGGAGCGGCGGCGGAAAAAGGGATGACCGCCGAAGAAATACTAGCGATTGGAACACGATTTAACGATAATATGGCGACCTTGGCTGTAACATTAAAGACGGCAACCCATCCGCAGAGCGGTCAGGAAATTGCGTCTTTAGCGGACGGAGAAATGGAAATTGGAATGGGCCAGCACGGAGAAGGGGGCGGTAATGGACCTGAACCTATTAAGTCGGCCGATGAAGTGGCGGAAATTATGGTCAAGAAGTTGGTAGACGCGGTTAAGGTTATTTCGGGAGACGAGGTTGTTCTGATTATTAATGGCAGTGGAGCCACAACTTTAATGGAGATGTTCGTTATTTTTCGTAAAGCCTGGAAGGTTTTACAGGAGATGGGAATTAAAGTTGTCGCTAGTAAATGCGATGAAATACTAACCGTTCAGGAGACGGGCGGATTCCAGATGTTTCTTGGAAAAATGGATAAAGAATTACTTGACCTGTATAACGCACCTGGTAACGCTCCCTATTGGACCGTACAGTAATTTTATTCCTTTTAAACTGTAATTTTTTTCATGGGAAGGACAGTTTCGCAAACTATTCCTGTTAAATTCTTGTTTTGAGAACTGTTCCGAAATAAAAGAAGAGATACAATAAAGAAGAGATATAATGTCGACAGAAGTAATGACAAAAGCGTTATTATCCACAATGTTGGAGCAGGCGCTAGTAAAAATAGAAGAAAATTTCGATTATTTAAATCAGCTTGACTCGGCAACGGGCGATGGCGATCATGGAACGGCAATTCTGACCACAATGAAGGCTGCAGTCGAAGCGGTAAAGCATGACGGTACTTTTTCTCAAGTACTAACAGACATTGGTTGGTCTATTATGAAAGCGACGGGTGGGTCGATTAGTTCATTATTAGGGGCATTCTATTTAGGATTGGGCGAGGCAGTTTCACAGGAGGAGGTATCTCCAACCCAATGGATAAATGCCTTTATGGCAGCATTGAAGAACGTTGGAACAATGACGACCGCGAAGATTGGTGATAAAACAATGATGGATGCCTTGCTTCCGGCAGGCGAGGCTATGCAAAAGGTAATATCAGAGGATCAGAGTGCTTCCCTGGAGATAATTTTTGATGCGGCGGCCAAGGCAGCCCGATTAGGGGCCGATTCGACAAAAGATCTGGTGGCCAAACAGGGACGGGCTAAAAATTTAGGAGAACGTTCCGTTGGTCATTTAGACGCGGGTGCAATTAGTCAGGCGATTTTATTTGAATCGTTTGCGCAAACGATAAAGAGTTTTGAGTAATATAGTATAATATTAATATATAGACAGGAAGGTAAAAGGAAATGGCAGATCGGGAAGGTAATATAGACGCTAAAAATTTTGGAATTGGTATTCCACAAAAGACTGATGGATTTTTTCTTAAAGGAAATGGAAACGATGGTTGGGGAATGAAGGATCGACTTTCACACATCTTCAATCCGAAATCCGGCCATACGGTCATGCTTGCGTTTGATCATGGTTTCATAATGGGGCCTACTTCCGGACTTGAACGAATGGATTTAACGATTGTACCGTTGATTGAATATAGTGATTGTATTATGTGCACACGAGGAGCACTTCGAACAATTGTACCGCCGACATGTGCCAAACCGATTTCATATCGTTTTGATGTGGGTACATCCATTTTGACCGATTTAAACGATCAGACACTTCAGGATATTGAGGAGGCAATTCGTCTCAATGTTTCCATGTTGGCGGTAATGGTAGCGGTTGGTGATCCGAAGCATGAAGGAATCACGGTTCGCAATTTATCTAAAACGGTAGATATGGGAACGCGATATGGGATTCCGACGTTGGGGGTAACGGCCGTAGGAAAAGAGTTGACTCGCGATGCGCGTTATTTGGGATTGGCGACACGATTGTGTGCAGAAAATGGAGCCAACGTCATTAAGACCTATTTTTGCGAGGAGAATTTTGAGCAGGTTACTAATGCCTGTCCGGTTCCGATTGTCATAGCAGGAGGAAAAAAATTGCCGGAGAAGGATGCATTGGCAATGGCTTGGCGCGCGATTGACCAAGGGGCAAGTGGAGTGGATATGGGCCGTAATATATTCCAAGCCGCATGTCCGATTGGTATGATGCTGGCGGTTCGCGCGATTGTTCATGATGGTGTTTCCGTGGATAATGCGTTTGAAATGTATGAAACCTATAAAAATGCCCATTAATTATTCTATCTAATTAATATTCTATCTAATTAATATTACGAAGACAGTAGAGCGGGCGTCTTGTCCGCCTTCTGGTATCGGCTGTTATTCGGACGTACCATGTATTTTGCAAGATAAATGGAAAAAATTTATATTTAAATTTTTGAATAACGATTCACATAACAACCATAATACCAGAAACATCTTCAATGAACATACCGGGATCAAATTAAACAGGTTTTTGAATTGAGGTATGAAACAGGGAGATAATTCTATATTATATATAATAGAATCCTGGGAATGTTCTCTTGGGGACATGAAAATTTTGTAATTTTACTAACCTTTATTTCTTCGTGCGAGAATAAAAAATACCAGGAAATAGCCTGACAAGAAAGACAGATCCGAAAAAAGTCTATCTTTTTACAGGAAAAAGTGTGAAAGAGTGAAGATAATACTTGACGTTTTTGAACGTTTGAGTATGATTATTTCTATAGACGTTTGTGATCAGGTCTTGCCGTGTCTTGATGTCTTCTTTTATTTTGAGAAGACAAGAAAGAAATCGTTTCCTGAAACGATAGATATTGATTGGGTCTGGTCCTTTAATTTATTATCGCTTTCCTTTTGTGGATCGATAGTGGTATGTACAGGAGACCACTGGCTGGAGTCAATTAATGGTGTTATAATCCCTGAATTGAAAAACAAGAGGTGACGAACAAAGTTGGAACAATAACAAGGAATGAGAGTCGCTGGAAATGAATCCCGATGAAGTACTTCGGATTGTGGAACAAATACACCTTGAGCGTAAAATTGACAAGGAAATTGTTTTCATTGGAATTGAACAGGCTCTTGTTGTTGCGGCGCGAAAGCAGGGAGCGGAAGAGACAAATGTTATTGTGCATATTGATCGTCAGACGGGAGAAATAACCGCCTATCGGGATAATGTACCATTAACGCCAAGCGAGATTGCGGAGCGAATAGGCGCGCAGACGGCCAAACAAGTAATGATCCAGAAAATTCGCGAGGCGGAGCGGGATGCCATTTTTGACGAGTATAATGCGCAGATCGGTCAGTTGATTAGTGGAGTAGTCTATCGAAATGAAGGGGCAACTACCTTGGTGACCCTTTCAAATATTGAGGCTATTTTACCATCGGGTGAAAAAATACCGACAGGTCAGCGGGAGGGTCGGATTCTTCGCGAAGGATTTCGACCCAATGATCGTATTCATGCGGTTATTGTCGAAGTCAGAAAGGCGGGAAACAAGGTTAAGGTCATATTGAGCCGAATTCGACCGATTTTTGTTCAGCGTCTGTTTGAGCAGGAGATTCCTGAAATAGCAGACGAGATCATTACAATAAAAGGGATTAGTCGGGATGCAGGAAGTCGTTCCAAGGTTGCTGTTTATTGTCCTGATCCACGTATGGATAGTGTTGGGGCTTGTATTGGTCTTCGCAAAACGCGTATTCGCAATATTGTGGATGAATTGAACGGAGAACGAATCGACATTGTTGGTTGGGATGAAAATATGGAAGAGTTCATTCCCAAGGCATTACAGCCTGCTGAAATTGATGAAGTCATTCTCTGTCCCATGTTAGGACGGGCCATTGTTCTTGTTCAAAAAGATCAACGGTCCCTGGCTATTGGCCGAAAGGGTCAAAATGTCCACTTGGCGAGTAAATTGTGTGGTTGGGATATTGATATTATGACTCGCGACGAGCTCGATTTGTTATTGGGCAAGGCGAGTGAAGAATTTCAGAAGATTTCCGGTGTTGATTCCAGTTTAGCGGAACGGCTTGTTGGTCAAGGTTTTCTCTCCTATGACGATTTATCGATTATTGAACCAACCGATTTAATGGAAATGGGGGATTTATCGGAAGAAATAACAGATGCAATTGTTATGGAAGCCGAACGTTTAGCGGAAGAACAAGACGAGCAAAATTCCACGGAGGGAGCCGATCAGGATTCTCCAGAAGATAAATAAAAAATAATATTTTTTGGGAATTTTGGTCTTTTTAATAGTTTTACATTGATTTGTTTTCAAATCAAATAAAATAAATATTAGTAAATAAATTAAGTTTATGAAGGATGTAACATGAGACGCATTGATTAGTGACAGAGGGATGAAGGTGTTTGCTGTCTGTTTGGCAGTCTGAATATCCATCCTTCATATTTGTTTATCCTTCATCCCCGTAAAGATTGAAAAAAGGTAGTATAAGTTGTCCGTACGAATTTATGCATTGGCCAAACAACTTCGAGTTGAGAGCAAAATATTAGTAGATATCTGCAAGCTGTTGAAGCTTGAGGGAAAGGTATCTGCATTGGCTAGTTTAACCGACGAGGAAGTGGAGCAGGTCACAGCGACTTTTGAAAAATGTAATGCGTCTTCCAAATCATCTCGTGATTTACTGGAAGATGCAGGTTCAAAGCCTGGTAATGTGCCTCCTGTTTCTTTGCAAAGTGGTAAAATTCCAGTTCTAAAACCGGGAAAAATCTCCAGAATTCCTGATATTGTCAGTAAACCGAAAGAGGTTAAGCCAATAGAACCTGAAAAACCGGAAGGTGTTGTAACAGATATCATTTCGGAGAAAATAGATCAAACAGATTCGGGGACCTCTGGAATAGGGGTATCGACTGTTGTTCCTGCTTCTACAAAAGAAAATGGGTTGACTCCAGGTGGATCTGCTCCAGAAATACTGGAGAAAAAAACGCCAGTTTCTGACAGTATTAAAGAGATGGGAGTTTCGAAACCCGGTTTGGAATCTTCTTCTGTCGTAACACCTCCTTTTAAAGAAAAAGAAAAAACAGGTTCCGAACAAGACGATTTAATGACAATGCCATTTAAGCTGGATAATTCTGGATCGATTCCTTTCTTAAAGCCAAAAACTTCAGCCAATACGGATAAAATACCATCTGTAGATAAATCGACAGTAATAGATGGATCCGTTGTAGAAGACAAATCGAACAAAACCGAAACTATTAATAATATCACTACAAACGATACAAATATCATTACCAACGACAAAACAGATGCCGTTTGTAAATTAAAGGTTGAGGAAAAACAGGGGTTAGTAAAGGAACAGGTCGAGAAAAAAACTGCTCCAGAGAATGAAGTGAAGACGTCGAAAGAGACCATGACTATTCCACCTATTGATGTAGTGGATAGAGAAAAGCCTGGGGATGTTCAGGGAGTGGAATCGTCTACTGAAAATAAAGTTCAAAAGGAAGAGAAGCAAATCCAAACGGAAAAACTTTTTGTTGAAGAAAAGACGATACCCGTCGAAAAAGTCGAAGTAAAGTTGTCTGTAGAAGTACCAACGACTGAAAATGTTGTACCGAAAACTGTAGTGTCCTCCATTGACATGGCTGGAAGTAAAGAAGTTGTTGAACCGGCTGTTGTAGAAAAACCGGCGTCAGAAGAAAAAACAACGTCAGCAGAAAAAACAACGTCAGAAGAAAAAACGACGTCCGCAGAAAAACCGGCGTCCGCAGAAAAAACGACGTCTGTGAAAAAAGAGACGAGAGAATCAGAAATCGGAAGTACTGTGTTGAAGGAGAAAGGGACTGTAGCGGAAGATAAACGAATCACGACTTCCGATGATGGAAAACAGTCAGGGGAAGAGAAGAAGTCCTTCCAAAAAGAACGGCGAGATTCAGACAAAAGGTCTACAGAGCAGAACCGTAAATCTCAAGAAATTGGGAAGAGAGGGGACGGTAATCGCCGTGATCGCGATGGAGAAAAACGCGATGGAGAAAAACGCGATCGGGATGGAGAAAAACGTGATCGGGATTCCAATAGACGTGATCGGGATTCAGACCGTAAATCGGGCCAATCGTCACGTCATGACAGCAAATCCGAGAGTGATCAACGTGGTCGTTCGAAGTTTTCCGGTTCTTCAAAAAAGGATAAAGGACGAAATTCAGGTCCTTTAAGTCGAATGCGTAACACGGAACAGCCAGTTATGCCGCGGCGTATTGGTTCTTCTTTGGAGTCGCTTGAAGAAGCGGCACGCAAAGCTGCCTTGGCAGAAATGAAAGCTCCACCGATGATTACCGATATTTCGGTAGGAATTCCCCAGGATAAAATTCTTGATTTGAATAGTAAAACACCGGTAATTGAAAAGCGTTCGGAGAAGGACAAGGATGAACCTGATTCTTCCAAACATCAAGGACCGGTTAAAGCTGTGGGCGGAGATGTTCGATCTTCGGTTTCCATTCGATTGGCGCCTTTGCCGACAATGCCTTCGAAGGCGGTAAAACCACAGAAGAAAGAACCTGCCCCACAAAAACCAACAACGCGTTTTGGTTCTGAAGAAGAATTACGTGCGGCGATGGAACGTGGAAATGCTCCACTTTCCAAGCATATAAAAGAAGGACGGGAGAAACGGGATCGTTCCAGAAGAAACGCCTCCTCTACGGGCGGAAAAACATCTGACATACGTGATACACGTGTTTCGCGGGGAACGCGAGACAGTCGCGAAGGACGTGAAAATCGCGAGGGACGTGACAATCGTGAAGGACGTGATAATCGTACAGGACGTGACAATCGCATAGGACGTGAAAATCGTGAAGGACGCGACAATCGTGAAGGACGTGAAGTACGAGATCTTCGTGATATAGGTGAAGGTCGGGATACAGGAGTCACCAAACGCGGAGAGAAAATCAGCAAAAAAAAGAATTTTGGACAGGATGTATATATTGGAAGCGAGGACGATTATTCTGGCAATAAACGTTCTTCTGTCAGTGGTAAAAAGACCAAGGCTCGTCCCGAGGGCGAGGTACGGGATAAAAAACGTCGGGGTCCTGTATCGAAACAATTTACGGATGATGATACAACGAATGAATATCGACCATCATTTCGGCAACCAAGACCTCCGAAGAATAAAGGGGTCGTTTCTACTGTTCCAAGAAAAGGTGATTGCGTGATAGAAATGCCTTGTACCGTAAAGCAGTTTGCCGAAGCAACAGGAATTTCTGTTGCCTTAATCATTAAGAAAATGATGGAATTCGGTCAATTATTGACAATTAATCAGGCTTTAGATCAGGATTTAGTTGAATTATTGATTGAAGCTTTTGAATTAAAAGCGATCATTAAAAAAGAAAAGAGTTTGGAAGAACTTTTTGTCGATTCCGTTTTGGAGCAGGTAGATCCCCCTGAATCCTTAAAACCACGTGCTCCTGTAGTTACTTTTTTGGGCCATGTGGACCATGGAAAGACTTCACTATTGGATCGCATCTTAAAAATAGATGTTGTTTCCGGTGAAAAGGGGGGAATTACACAGCATATTCGTACCTATCGAATCTCGACCCAAAATGGTGACGTAACATTTGTTGATACACCGGGTCATGAAGCCTTTACGGAAATGCGTGCTCGTGGAGCAAACTGTACTGACGTGGCCGTTTTGGTTGTTGCTGCGGATGATGGTGTCATGCCGCAGACGGAAGAGGCGATCAGTCATATTAAGGCGGCGGGTGTTCCCATTGTGGTTGCGTTGAATAAAATGGATCTGCCTGGTGTTTCCAGAGATCGAATTATTCAGGAGTTGGCTACCAATGATCTGATGCCGAGTGAATGGGGCGGCGACGTGGAAATTGTGGAAACGAGTGCTGTAACCGGATTAGGAATTGATCGGCTCCTTGATACGATTTTAACAATAGCCGAGTTGAAGGAGCTTAAAGCAAATCCGGATCGTGCCGCGTCTGGTTTGGTTTTGGAATCTTCGTTGGAGCCGGGTCAGGGTGTTATTTGCAAGACATTGGTTCAAAATGGAACACTTCATCCGGGTGATATTGTATTGTGTGGCAGTGCCTACGGTAAAGTAAAAGCGATTTTTGACACGTTAAACACGCGCAAAAAACTGAAACAGGCTGGTCCCAGTACTCCCGTTACGATGATGGGTTTAAATGTACCCCCGGAAGCAGGAAGTAAATTTGTGGTTCTGGATGATATTGCCAATGCGCGTCAGATTGCATTGGAACGGGAACAGGTTGTTCATGAACGCGAATTGGCGGGAGGCGAAGAGGCGCATGTTACACTGGAGAGTTTATATGAACGTATAAATTCCGGGAAGAATCAGCAGATACTCAATGTTATTATACGTGCCGATGTTCGAGGGTCGATAGAAGCAATTCGTAAAGAGTTGGGAAAATTGGAGCATCCGGAGGTAAAGGTCAAGATTCTTCAGGCGTCCGTGGGTGGAGTAACCGAGGCGGACGTTCATTTGGCAGATGCGTCAGATGCGTTTATTGTTGGTTTCAATGTTGTTCCGGACGAAGGAGCACGTGCACTCGCCGAGAAGAAAAAAGTACAGATTAGGCGATATGACATTATATACAAGCTAACCGAAGATATCAAGGCGGCATTGGAAGGTATGCTCAAACCCTTGGAACAGGTCAAGGAAATGGGTGCCGCCCTGGTACAACAGACGTTTTCCATCAGTCGGGTGGGGACGATAGCCGGGTGTCGTGTTACGCGAGGAATGGTTGAAAGAGACTGTCGTATTCGGGTTATTCGCAACAGTCGTATTATTGGCGATTATGCCTTGGATACGTTACGACATGAAAAGGATGATGTCAAAGACGTACGCTTGAATCACGAGTGTGGTATTAAATTGAAAAACTTTAATGATGTCAAGGAAGGCGATGTTCTCGAAGCATACAAAATTGAGGAAATCGCGCGTACTTTTAATGAATAAAAGGATTGGTTTTAGACAAAATTATGGCAACGAGAAGAACTTTAAAGGCAGCGGAAGCAATTCGTGAAGTCGTTGCCATGTCCCTATTAACGGAAATAAAAGATCCCAGAGTGAAAAATGTCACTGTTACTTCTGTTGAAGTTTCTGCGGATATGCGTAACGCTAAAGTTTATGTTACAGTTAGAGGGGGGGAAGCAACCCAGGAAGAATTAGCTCTTTCCGGACTGCGAAGTGCGGCTGGTTTTCTACAGCAAAAATGCGCTCGACGTATTGATACCCGATATACGCCGAGATTACAATTTATGATTGATGAAGGTATCAAAAATTTAATTGCCGTTTCACGTATTCTGGAAGAAGAGAAAAGAGCACGAGAACAGGAACAGAAAACAGATGATTCTACTAATGATGATTCTGTTGATATTTCAGCCGTCGATTCGACGGAAACCGAATATGATGCGGATGAAGAGAACGATGAAGATCCGGACATGGATTCCACATCGAATCAGAGTGATGTAAAAGAAACGAATCAGATTGACGTAAAAGATCAGATTGAGGAGGCATCGAACGAACAATGAGTTCACCGGCGGAGCGTAAAGCGATTAAAGATTTATTCAAAAAACTCCAAAAAAGATATACCGAAATTTCTCCTTTATTGGATGAAAAGCATGAAGTTCTTGAACTGTTGATTTTTGCTTCTTTTTTGGAAAATACGAGTATCAAAACAGCCTTGGATTCTTTTTCCATTTTGGAGCGTTATTTTGTCGATTGGAACGAGATTCGAGTTTCAAGTGCGAATGAACTTGCCGATCTTTTCTGTCATGTTCATAGTCCTTCCAAGACGGGCGAACGAATTCGGCGAATTCTACAAATGATATTTGACATTCAAAACAATAAATTCGATTTAGAAGAACTTCGTGCGAAAACTGAAGAAGAAATTGTGGCTTTTTTCGAGCCTATTCGTTATTCGACGGTCTTTATGAATCAATTTGTTACAATGGTTTTAGGGGCCTCGAATACTATTCCTCTTGACGAAGGTGCCTGGCGTGTATTACGTCTTTTGGAATGTGTTTCCATAGACCAGGAGAATCACGAGAAGGCTTGTGGACTTGATATTTTTACCAGTGCTAAAGATCGTTTGAACTTTTTTATTCTTTTCCATAATCTGTCTGCGGAAATGATGGACGAAGAAAAAATGGAGGCAGCGATTCAATTCCTGAAAACGGTTGATCCAAAGGCTGATGTACGCTCTTGGTTACCATTGGTTGAGAATGATATTATTGACGATCCCTTTTTAATTGCCAAACAGATGAGGCTGAAGGAACGGAATAAACGTCCTTATCCTGTTATTTCCATGGACGATGAGGACGATATAGGCGATGGTTATGATTCCGGGTCTATAGATGACGAAAATGATAATTCCTATTGTGAACCTGATACGGAGTTTTCCGATAGTTCTGCGGATTCGATAAATTATAATAAAGAGGAAGAGGATTTTGTTTATTCCGATGATGATTCCACGGAAGCAGTTCTTGGAAAGAATGAAAAATCGAAGAATAAAGGAAAAGAAGACGACAAGGTCAAAAAAAAGGAAAAGGTAAAGAATTCGAGTAAATCAGTTACAAAAACAAGAGCAGACTCTGGTACGGATACAAGGGAGGAATCGATAAAGGAGAAAAAGGAAAAGAACGATTCGGGCAAAAAAATAAAAGGGGAGGGTTCTTCAGAAAAATCTCAACTGGAGAAAAAAAAGAAGGTCCGGAAAGAATACGGAGATGAAACAGGAATGATTATACCGGTCAATCAGGAGAATGAAGTCGGATCGGAAGTATCCAACATAGTTGGACCAGATTCAGTGGTAAATTCTTCGGAAAAGAAGATTAAGAAGGACAGAAAGATGGAACCTCCTCCATCAAAAAAATCGGCTAACGAAAAGAAGGATATTCCTTCCAGTAAAAAGGCGGAATCGGAGAAGGATATTCCAATAAAAGAATCGGATGTAAAGAAATTACAAAAGAAAAAACCACGTTAACGATTAAAAAAGATGAGGTAGAATCATGTCAGGACATTCCCATTGGGCAGGAATTAAACATAAAAAGGCTCTTGTAGATGCCAAACGGGGAAAACAATGGAGTAAATTATCCAAGGCGATTATATTAGCCGCAAAGCAAGGGGGTGGAGATCCCGATGGTAATATTCGATTAAGGACGGCTATTGCCGAAGCGAAAGCGGTCAGTCTTCCTAAAGACAATATTATTCGAGCGATCAAGCGCGGAACAGGTGAACTGGATCCGGTCGAATTGGAAGAAGTGGCCTATGAAGGTTATGGTCCTAATGGAGTAGCGGTTATTGCTGCCGGTGTTACGGATAATCGAAATCGCACAGCTCCTGAAATCAGGAAAATATTCGAGGTCAGTGGCGGAAAATTAGGGGCTTCTGGTTGTGTCTCCTGGAACTTCGATAAAAAAGCGGTCTTTGTTATTCCCAAAGATCAGATTGATGAAGAGAAAATAACGGAGTTGGCACTGGAATTGGAAGTGGATGATATTCAGACCGGAGATGATTCCTATGAATTGACCGCGAATCCGGATCTGTTTAACTCGATTGCCGAAGGACTGGAAAAAGCGGGTCTTCAGCCGGAAATGGAAGAAATTAATTCGATTCCGAAGGATCTGGTTGATATTACAGATATTAATACGGCCCGATCCGTTATGCGACTGTTGGAAGCATTGGACGATCATGAAGATATTCAAAAGGTTTCATCCAATTACAATATTTCCGACGAGTTGATGGAACAACTTGAAAGCGAATAGAGTTTTATCTGGTTAGATTTTGTAAAACACCTTTTGGTCGGTTTTAGTAGGATATTTTATCTGTCAATCGAACGAACAGGTGTTTTATTTGTTTGAGAGAGTGTCTCTTGTATTGTGTTTTACAGGTAAATTGTCATTAGAAGGAAATGAATGGCGTTGACAGAACAACGATTGTCTTTTGAGCGTCCGATACTTGAGTTGGAAGATCGTCTGGAGACGCTGAAAAAGAGTAGTGATTCTCCAGAAGTACGCGACGAGATTCAGCGTCTTCGATTGGGGTTGGTCGATCTTCGCAAAAAGATCTATGCGAATTTAACACCATGGGAGACGGTCGAGGTGGCACGTCATCCAGAGCGTCCACAAATGTTGGACTATTTGGAGAATGTATTTAGTGAATTTATAGAGCTCCATGGGGATCGAACATTTCGAGATGATCGTGCGATACGGACGGGCTGGGCGAAGCTGGACGAATATAAAGTCATGGTTGTCGGTCATCAGAAGGGGCGCAACATCAAGGAGCGGAACGAATGTAATTTTGGTTGTGCGGAGCCGGAGGGGTATCGAAAGGCAGTAGCCAAAATGAAATTGGCCACGAAATTTGGTCTTCCGATCATCTGTTTTATCGATACCCCGGGGGCCTATCCTGGTATTTCTTCCGAAGAACGGGGAATTTCCCAAGCGATTGCGGAATCCATGTTTGAAATGTCGTTACTTCGAACCCCTATAGTCTGTATTGTGATTGGAGAAGGGGGAAGTGGCGGTGCCATAGGAATTGGAGTGGGAGATCGGGTTGCCATGCTTGAACATTCCTATTACAGTGTAATCAGTCCGGAAGGTTGTGCGGGAATATTATGGAAGAGTCGGGATTTTAAAGAGCAGGCGGCGAAGGCACTTCATTTTACGGCGAATGATCTTAAAGAGTATGGAATAATCGATCAGATAATCAAGGAGCCGGCAGGAGGGGCACACAGTGACCGTCATTTAACGGCTTCACGTGTCAAGCAGTTTTTACGGACCAGTTTAAAGGAACTCTCAAAAATACCCTTGGACGAACTGGTGGAGAAAAGGTATCGACGATTCCGTGAAGTAGGTGTTTTTGAAGAGAAGGCAGGACAGGAAAACGATGAAAATATGGCCGGCAATTGATATTCGAGGAGGACAGTGTGTTCGTCTTCGTCAGGGGGACTATGCCCAAGAGACCATCTACGGCGATCCGGTTGAAATGGCATCCTACTGGGTTAAGCAGGGAGCAAAACGTTTTCATTTGGTTGATTTGGATGGTGCAAAAAGTGGCACTATTTCCAATTGGGACGCGATTAGTCGTCTAGTGAAAGCTGTTGCCGTTCCCTGTGAACTTGGTGGTGGTATTCGCGAGGAAAAGACGATTGAGAAACTTCTTGATCTAGGGCTTTCCCGACTGATTGTTGGGACTCGGGCACTCAAGGAGCCTGAATGGTTTCGAAAAATGGCAGTGAAGTTTCCAAATTCGCTGGTTATTGGGATCGATGCCAGAAATGGTTTTGTTGCCACGGACGGTTGGTTGGAAACGAGTTCTATTTCTGCCGTTGATCTGGCAATTCAGTTTAAAGATCTGCCTTTGGCCGCATTAATTTACACCGATATCGCCACAGATGGAATGATGAAAGGTCCAAATCTGTCCGCAATCGAAAAAATGAAGGAGTCTGTTTCGATTCCTCTTGTTGCTTCCGGAGGTATAACAACTTCTGATGATGTGAAAAATCTTTATGATATCGCTATTCCTGCCTGTATTATTGGCAGAGCGCTTTATGAAAATACAATTATTCTTCAAGACATCTTGCAATATGATAAATAATTTCGTATAATTCCATATAATATTTAGAGGTCTGTATCATATCAATACTGATACCATATATCAAACAATAAAAAATGATCAGGAGAAAAGAAGGAGATTCAAATGAATTCATTGTATAGAGGGTTGATCCTCGGACTTTTGGGAATATTCGTTTTTAGTGTATGTATTTTTGTTGAAGGAGTCGAGGAGAAAAAGGCATCGGAACCGGTAAAAGAACAACTGGCGAAGAAAAAGTCGGACGATTCCGTATTGCCTAAAGCCGATAAAACCGAGAAGGAATCGAAGAAAGACAATTTTCCCAAAAAAGAAGAGTCGAAGAAGGATGACGATGCCAACAGTTCGAGTACGTTAATGAATGCGGAGGAACTATTGAACCAGGCAACGGAGGTAAAACTGACCGCGTCGGGTTTAATGGATTTTACGAAGGTTATAAATTTGTGTCGTCAGGCGGAGTCAAAGGGATTATCGGAAGATAATCTTGAATTTTGCAAGCAGCTTCGAATTTCAACACAATTACAGCGTGGTCTGGCTATTTCCCAGTTGTTTATGCAGGAAAGTATTCCGTTGGATTCCTTGCCGCGCGATTGGAAGTTATATCGTAAAATGGCATTGGATGATTTATATGCTGGAGAAAAAGAGGCGGAGAATATTGCAGCGGTTCAGTTGGCGATTGGTCGTCTGAACATGTTGCCGGAAGGCGATAATAAAAAAGCGGAAAAGGCACTTGACACAGCCATAAAAAATTCGGAATCGGAACCAGTTATTCAGGCCCAGGCACTTCAATATCGTGCTGAACTGGAAAACAACCCTGCCAAGGTTCTGGAACTGTTGGAAAAAGCGCAGAAGATGACGCCGGAAAATGCGTCGGTTTTGGCTCTTCTCGCACAGCAGTGGCTTCGCCTTAAAGATTTCGATAAATCCCTTTTATTTATCGACAAGGCTCTGAATTTAGATTCGGGTAATAAAGCGTATATGAAGACCAAATCGTTTGCACTTGTCGGATTGGGCAAAAAGAAAGAGGCAGAAGATCTCTATAATAAAGCGATGCAGGGTTCTGTCAATATTCTGGATCAAATTGAAAAGGGCGAGTTTTTAGCTTCAATCGGCAAACGGGATGAAGCGATTGCCATGTTTGGCGATTTAATCAAAAAATTTAAAGTACCAGGTCTTTATTATTTTCGTGCGGCACTGTATGCTCAAAATAAACAGTTCAAGGAAGCGCTGGACGATCTGAGTCAATGTTTGCGTATTGATTCCAATTTTATGGAAGGTATTCAACTCAAAGGGGCCATCTATTTACAACAGGAAAAATACGATGACGCCATTAAAATGTTTGAAACTGTTTTAGCCAAAAAACCACATGACGAAGCCAAAATAGCGCAACTAGCCTATGCCTGGGCCAAAAAAGGCGATTTAAAGATGTCCCTGGAGTGTCTTGATAAAGGTCTGAAGATCCAGGAGAATAGCGATGAACTATTGCGTAGTAAAGGTGACATACTTTTAATGTATGGTAAATGGAAGGAAACGATAGCGGTTTATGACAAGGTTTTAAAAGTCAATCCCGACGATTCTGGTGTTTTGAATAATTATTCCTGGCTCTTGTCGACTTCGCCGGAGGACACAGTACGTAACGGAAAACGTGCCTTGGAAATGGCCAAAAAAGCTTCGGAACTAACCTATTATAAAGAGGCACATATTTTGAGTACACTTGGTGCCGCCTATGCCGAATTGGGACAGTTCGATAAAGCATTGGAATGGTCGAATAAGGCTGTTGAATTGGCAGAAAAAGAAAAACATGATCGACTCGATGACCTTAAGGCCGAAGGAAAAAGTTATCAAGAGAAAAAACCATGGCGGGAAATTCCGGAAAAATTACGTAAAAAGTAATCATTGGACCAATATTACCACTCTCGGTTGAAATTTGACCGAAGTGGTCATTCTTCTCAAATTTCCCTGACTTCATCATTCCTGTTAAAATCATTTTTTCATATATCATTCCAATATTTTTTTTCTACTTGTAAAGACTGCTTTTATTTTGTATATTGTTATAATAAAGATCAGGGGATCTTTAAACGTACGCAACGGTTATTTGTGTTAATATTCAAAAGGTATAGTAATGTTTCATTTAGATCTAAAATTAATTATTCCATTGGCAGCAATTATATGTTTTATGTGTCTTTCGCATCTTTTGGTATTTCTTTTGGTTCGTATCAGGAAAAATAAAGACTACAGCAACTTAAAATTGCGAATGAATTCCTGGTGGGCGATTATTGCCGTTTTGATTTTTATATTTCTGGGAAATCAGATACTTGCCTTTTTTATTATTGCAATGATCTGTTTTCTGGCACTGCATGAATATTTTGCATTTACGGATTTTAGCAGCAAGGATCGAAAATTGCTATTTTGGGCCTATTTATCGATTCCGATTCAATTTTTGTGGCTCTATTACAATTGGTTGATAATGTTTTATCTTTTTATACCACTTTACATGCTTTTGATCATTCCTCTTCGAAGGGTATTACTTGGGGAGACCGAAGATTTTATCAGGGTAACAGGAATTGTACAATGGGGAATGCTCTTAAACGTTTATTGTCTAGGTTATTTAGGTGCTTTTTTTGTTTTACCTTTTACGGTGGACCTTGTTGTAGGAAAGATGCTTCTCTTATTTCTACTATTAATTAATACGTTGAATGATGCCGCACAATATGTTTGGGGCAAATCGTTTGGAAGACATAAAATAGTTCCTGCGGTCAGTCCGAATAAAACCTGGGAAGGGTTCCTTGGGGGAGTTATTACGACGACCATTTTATCGATACTGCTTGCCCCTTGTTTTATGGAAATATCGCGGATGGGAGCGTTGTATGTTGGTCTGTTGATTTCTATTTTCGGCTTTTTTGGTGATGTTACCATGTCTGCTGTTAAGCGCGATGCCGGTGTTAAGGACAGTTCGCAGTTAATACCCGGTCATGGTGGTATTCTGGATCGTGTCGATAGTCTGACGTTTACGGCCCCGTTGTTCTTTCATTTTTATGTTTTCTTTTATACAAGACATTTGATATAATCATCAATAATTATATCATATATTTGATATTATCATCAACCATTTTGCAAGAAAGAAAAATCATGGGACTTTACCTGCTTAAATATCCATATCGGAAAATACTGCTACCGTTAGCGAAGAAAATGAAATGGTTAAATCCTGACTATTTAGGATATTTAGCAACTTTTATTGCTTTATTGACCATGTTTTGTTATCTTTATGGCAGTCGGTATCCGTTTCTTCTTCTTTTATCGATTTTTTTGACGTTTGTACGAATGACATTGAATACAATCGATGGTGTCATTGCTATCGAACGTGGTAATTTAAAACTGAAGGGGGAAATAGTCAATGCGCTTCCAGACCGTTATTCCGATATTTTTATTATGCTTGGAATCGGTTTATCCGAATTTTGTAATCCAATATTGGGAATGATCGGTTTAGCATCCGTATATACGGTCAGTTATACCGGAATGTTGGGGAAAGCCGTTGGTGTTCATTGGCAGCATCAGGGTCCCTTGGGGAAGGTGGAACGTCTGATTATCATTATGATATTTTCACTTTTACAGTATTTAGCCATTCGGGGAATAATCGGCAATCTTTTCTCGTTGAGTTGGTTCGAGAACATGATGATATTATTTATCATATTCTCGCAAATAACGGTTTACTATCGTCTTAAAGGGCAACTTCGCGAATGTTGGAAACTCGATTGGATTAAATACAGGCCATCCGACCAAAAATATCTGGTTATTTATGACACCATAACAGGTAATACAAAAGCAGTTGCCGATCAAATAGCGGATTCGCTTTCCTGTCCTGTATTTAACATACGTGAACGGACAGAAGACGAATTTTTAAGCCTTGATTTTACGCAATACAATGCGGTTATATGGGCGACTCCCAATATTCGCAAACATCCGACAGAGTTGTTATCGAAACGTCTTGTTCAAATGAAGGAGAAATTGGATAATGAAGGTTATTTCCTCCCCAAATATGCCCTTGCAATTACTTCGGGTATGCCCGTTTGGCGATGGTATTCCGCATATAGAGTTGTTTGCGCAATAAAAACAATATTAGGACAAAAGCCGCTGGCTGTCCTTCATATTAAAGGATTTCACGCCAAATATAAAACATATCGTCATCATCCGAACGAATATGATTTAGAGACTTCCTGGCTGTTCGGAATGAAAGTTTGTGAAAAATGTAATGGACATCCTGGTTTTTTCAAACAATGGCAGATATTCCTGTTGCGTATCGCCATTCACACGTTAGGACAATGGAGTAATGGTATTCATTTAGCTACGAGGGAAGGTTTTACCTCGGGGAAAATGCTCGAATACATCTATGCCAATCAAACGCAAGGTCGATTTCTTTTAGGTAAATACTTTGATCATCTTTTTCTTCATAACGAGGGCTGGGAGGATGTCCGAAAGCGGAAAAACAATCTTGTTGACGTTTTAGTCCATGCTGTGAATATAATATTAGAAAAAAAGACGACTATAAGATTAGGTGATATAGCATCCGGACCGGCGGATTATATATTGGAGTTACTCGACAAATATAAAGACAAAGATCTTTATAAAGACAAAGATATTTCCGCAGAACTTCGCGATATGGATTCCCGATGGCTTGAAGATGCAAAAAAAAAGGCGCAGAAATTAGGAATCGCGGATAAAATAACAGTCAAACAGGCAAACGCGTTGAAGGAGAGCGATTTCGTTTTTAATCCGATACCAGATATATTTGTATCTTCCGGATTCTATGATTGGTTTGAGAATGATGAAGACGTTATAAAATCGATGCAACTGATTTATGATGTACTTCCGGAAGGTGGACTCTTTGCTTTTACCAATCAGTCGGAACATGTCGATTTAACTTTAATCAACGCCGTTTTTATTGATTTCAATCATCAGCAGCTTAAAATGAAGGTGCGAAAGGCAAAACTTGTAAATTCCTGGGCGGAACGAATTGGTTTTAAAATCCTAATGACCAAAACAGATTCCAAGCAGCGTTATTCTGTTACATTAGCACAAAAATAGGATTAATGCTCCAATCCTTTTAAAAAACTGGCGATTACACCATTACAAAAAGCCGGAATCATGTTAGTATCATTTTAACCAACCCCTTCAAGGAGGTCTAAAAGTTACGATCAGAATGTTATGATTATACTTAAGGTCGTTATAAAAGTCTATTTTTCAAAACAGGCGAGACGCCTGTTTTGAAGGATGCGGACGAGACCTGCCTGCCGTCAGGCATGGCGTCCGCGCTCCCAGGAAATGCCGAATTTATAACGTCGTATAGAATAGTATGTTATGATCAGTATATCAGCTCAAGATGGCAGAAGGTGTATTGAAGACGATATCCAATAATATTTAGACGGTAACAGTTAATGGGATATCGGGATTCCGACTACGCTTTCATCCACGGCTTAACGTTTGAGAAGGGGAAGAAGAACAATGCAATAACAATTATGGAAACGGGAAATTCGATATTACTCGAAATTAAAATTCTCGTAACCGTTCACGGATCATGGATATAAAGTAAAACGACGAATATAAAGTAAAACGACAGATAACACGGATTTTCACGGATAGTTTTTTTGGTAAACAAACTTTTCTATGATAAAATTATTTATTATAATAGATAAAATGTTTCGTTTGTTATTGTAAAATATTGTATTTTACGGCAGACTATCTGTGTTTATCCGTAATATCCGTGGTTCCAAAATCGTTCGAGAATGGTTACAAATTCTCTTTAAGAGTTTTGGATCGTTTGGGAATTAACAGAAAGCCACCGATACAGGCGGTTAGAGGAGCGACTAAAACGAGGCCGAAACTACCGACAATAGTTTTCACAACTTCGGATGCAACGTATGGATTATTAATGAAATCGACAGGCTGGGTCCCTTGTGCTACAAAAGTCATCATCAAGGTCAGATATCCTCCGGAGTAGGCTAATAGAAGTGTAGTCGTCATTGTTCCGACAACACTCTGTCCCATACGAATTCCAGAACCGATTAGTGTTCGTCTTGATATATCTTCTTTATGTCGAACGACTTCGGTCATACCCGCTGAAATATCCATTCCCAAGTCCATAACCGCCCCGGACGAACTTAAAAAAATACCACCGATATATATTTGAGCCAGATTTAAGGATTCATAGCCCGAATATAATAATGCTTGAGAATAGGGCATAATGGCCCCATTCAGTCGAAAAAGACTTGTAAACAGCCAGGCCAGAAAACAACTAGCGACGACCCCCGAAAACGCTCCCAGAAAAGCGGTAACTCCTTTTCGGGTAAAGCCGGCAACTAAAAATATGATTACCGCCGATAACAGAGCCACGATAATAGTGGCTAATAGCATGGGATTCATCCCTTTCAGGCAGAATGGCACCATTAGTTTCCATATGACCAGACAACTAAAAATAAAAGAGAGAAGAGCCTTTAGTCCTGTTAATCCACCAAACAGGACAAGAAACAGGGCGAATAGCAGAAAAAGCAAAAAGGTCCACCCCAAACGATAATGATCCTGGGCGTTAAGAGTTGCTGTTTTTGGTTCAGCTCCTTCGTACATTCCGACGAGAACAATATCGCCCGGTACAAATATTTTGTCGAGTTCCATTTGGGCACGAAGCTGATTATTGGCCGCAAATTCGGCTCCCTTCCAGGTACCGGTTAGTATTTTAACCTTTAAACGTTGTGATCCTTGCTGGACAAGCCCCATGGTCATTAGGTCGGAATTATCCACTTCCAGGACCTCCGCTTTTTCCTTTGTCCCCGAGTCACGGTGTACATTAGGAGATAGATCTATATAATACAGGGCAATACAGCATATTACGATAACACCAATCGATATTAGATCGAATAAAGAATCATGATTATTTTTTAAATTGGACATAATTTATTTATTATTATTTTAATACTCCACTGGAATGCCTATGACATTCATTATTTTCGGTTGGAAGAGAGGTAATCGGTCGATGGAGGGGCAACAGAGAATAACCCGTCAGGACCAGGGTCAAAATCAGAATGATTGAAGGCAGGCGCCATGGCCAGCGGGGCAAGCGTTTCACCTTTATCGGTAAAACGGAGGCTTCGATAAAGCCGGACAGACCACGAGCGGCTTCAACTGTTATCCTTCCTATCGGATCGATACCGGCCGATAAACCGGCATGTGTAGCCGATAGTACCGGTTTTCGATTTTCAACAGCCCGAAATATATGTGTCGCTAAATGCATATCGATCTGCCAGGTCATTCGGAACCAGCCGTCATTGGACATATTAATCAAGATATCGGGCTCTTTTCCTTCCCGAGCCAATTGATCAACCTGATTGGCTATTATTGGCGGGTTAGAACTCTCAAAACATATATTTGTTAAAAGATAGTAGTTTTTTTTATGGACCGTTAAAGGAAATGCGACAGGCCCTTGACCCGCATTGACGGAGTTACATAACGTCTTTAGGGGAAATGAATCAGGGAGATATTCTGCATAGGGCAGATATTCACCGAACATAACCCGATGAACTTTATCGTATTTATATAACTGTTTTGTATTCGATTCCCGATAGACTGCCGAATTATAGAAGAGCATGGAACCGTCTGATTTTAAGGTAATGGTACCAGCGCCCAATATAACGGGAACACCAAGCGAGTCCAACCAGCGATTACGCATATTCAGACATTCCTTGACATATTGATCTGTTCGCTTTTGTCGTTCTTCATTCGGGAGTCTCTCCAAACCAGGGAGATAACCGCCTGGTAAAACCTCGATAATGGGGTCCGCAAGGCAACTTTCCGGCCATACAATCAGGTCTGGTTTGGATTCATTGGTTTGAATTCGGGCCGCATTTTCTGTTAATCGAACATACCGCCGATGTATTTCCATATTCTCTTCCTCCGAAACCGGAAATGAAAACGTCGTTGAATCCTGTAATAGCGCGATAATCAACGGTTGTTCCTTTAATTGCACCTGCTTCTGAATGGCTGTTATTTCGGCAATACGATGGACACCATAGAGATAAATACCGGTTGGTAGTGTAATAATCAACAGAACGAGAAGGAGTGTTTTCCACAAGGGTCTGTTACGGAAGGTCTGAAAAATCGAATTATAATTTTCCTTGTTTGTTCCCCATAATAACATACCGACGAACGTTCCGAGCAGGATGATAAATACACCGACTGTATATTCACCAAACCATTCCGCCGTTTGAATCCATTCGATATGACGATAAAAAGCGTGCTCCAGCGAGGCAAAAGAATAACCACCCAGGAGATGTTTACGAAACCATTCCACCGTAATCCAGCCCATTGGAATGGTCAGATATAGAGGGATTTTCCAAAAAGTATTTAACGTTCGTCCCAAAAAGACAAAAAAGGGAAAGTATAAAGCTAAATAGAGAGACAGCAAAAACCATCCAAGACTTGTTGCCGGATGGGGAAAAGTCAGCCAAAAATTGATAACCATCCAGAAAATAGCAGCAGCGGACCATAATTGCCCATAAAAGGACGTGAATAATCGACCGGTACTCGAACACAGTCTTCTCAAATAACAAAAATGGACTGTAGAAGGAAGGGTCTTTTTGTTTGGAGGAAGATAACCAGAGGCAATACCTGACGTCAAATTTCTATAAAATAACGGATACCAGCATACCGGCACAAAAAAAATTAAAGGCCAGCACTCCACTTGAGGAAGGGCCAGCCAATATAAAAAGAACGAAATCAGAGCCAATAAAAATGGAGATATTAACATGATAATACTTTTAAAAAACGTTGGTCACCGAAGCATTTCCCCCTTGCATGGTTGATGTTGTGACCGTATTGCTGTCTAAAAAGACACATAATTGACGTGCTCGCATTGGATGCTGAAGTTTTCGAACGGCCTTGGCCTCAATTTGACGAACACGTTCTCGCGTGACCGCGAAAATACGACCGACTTCCTCCAGTGTATAGGAGTATCCATCCGCGAGTCCAAAACGGAGACGCAGTACTTCCCGTTCCCGAAAAGAAAGGATAGAGAGCGCTTCATTCAATAGATCCCGAAGTGCCGATGCGTTTATATCACTCAAGGGATCACTTTTACGTCGATCTTCCAAAAAATCTCCGAAGAAAACATCCCTATGACCATCCAATGGCCGATCCAAGGATAATGGCTGACGACTCATCTGGATAACCGTTTGTATTTCAGTCTTGGATAAACCGGTTAAATTGGCTATATCCTGTATGGATGGTGCATTTTTTTGTTGCTGTATCAATTTACGTGTTGCCGATTGCACAATATTCATTGTATCCAATAGATGACTTGGAACCCTAATTGTTCGGCTCTGTTCCGCAATGGCACGTGAAATGGCCTGACGAATCCACCAAGTTGCATAGGTTGAAAATTTGTATCCGCGCTTATATTCGAATTTATCCACGGCCCGTATGAGACCTGTATTGCCTTCCTGTATCAGATCCAGAAAACTCAATCCCCTGTTTCTATAATGTTTGGCAATACTGACCACGAGACGAAGATTTCCCGAGGAAAAAGCCGATTTGGCCGATTCAAATTCTTTTCGACAAGCTTCCAGGGAGTTCAGTTTACATGTTAGACTATGTGGCGTTTCGTGTAATAGCCGCATCGTCTGATGTAACTCCTGACGACGTTTATGTAATTCCTCTTCCTTCGACTTGCTCGCCGTTTTTAAGGGAGATTGCAATTCGTGTATTCTTTTATAACAAGCCTGAAATTCCTCGTTCATCCGTTGCAGAGAATCCAGAGACGTGGAAAAGCATTGAATACGAACTTCCAGTTCCTTTAATAATTTAAAGGCACGAACACGACGTCGGAAAAGACGAATGGAATAAAGGCGTCTCTGTTCCCGAGGATTTCGTTTATCAACAATAAACAGAAAATCCGATCGGTTTTTTCGATATATTTCGCGCAATGTTTTTATATTGATCTGAAGAATTTGTGTAAAACGAATTTTACCACGAGCGTCCGTAACAGAGACATTGAGAGTTCTGTCCAAACGAAGTGAACCATATTTAACACTTTCCAGAAGATAAATGGCCGTTTTAATCATAAAATCACAGGAAAAAAGTTGTCGTTGATACTTTTCTCGTGTTTTTTCGATACAAGTTGCCGCCTTTATTTCTTCATTCCGAGTCATCATGGGAATATCACCCATTTGAACCAGATAGACCCGAACAGGATCATCTAATGATGTTTCAACCCCCACCCCCTCTTCTCCCTGAAGGCTGAAGTTATCTTCCTCTTCATTCAAAAGAGAAGAATAATCTTCTTCAAAATGGAGATCATCCATGATAAATTCATCGTCCGAAGAATCATCCGTGTCGAGCAGAGGTCTAATAACCCCTTTTTCGAAGTCTTCATATCTCATTTTTTATGAGTCCTTTAATCGAAACTTCATCTGTGTCTTGTTTGTACATCCGATTACAAACCAAGCAGGCTGAAAAATTTGGGTATTTCGATGAATTTTAATTCATAAAATACAACCATTTCTGCCAATTATAGTTGACAGGAAATCTGTGTTTTTGAAAGCATTTCTATATTATATATAAATGATCGGCGGATAACGTACTAATTTGATGGGTATAAATTCATTAAGTTCCTGTTTTTTATACCATCTGTATCGATTTTACCGATTTTAGGTAAAAAATTTGTCCATTTGTCTTTACAAAGGACAACACTCCCTCCTAATAATTAGATTACCCACTCTTTATTTATTGGAATACTATGTTATAATAGCCTCTGTAAAATATAGATGGTCTCCAAGTTCATATTCCACTTTTTCGTACTTTTTATCCTTTCTTCTACAACAAATCCTGACGGTTATTGTTCATAACGAAAAAACCTTTTGGATGTTATATACGAAATGTACTAACAAAGCAGGAATGAACGATAGAAATGTTTGTAATGGTCAAATACATTATCATCATGTACTCAATTATTACCTATCTTAACAGATTTTACCATTTTTTACAATTACTCGAATAAAAAATTAAGCGAAAAATTGTAAAAAAGGGGTGAAAAAAAGAAAGGAACGATTACAATTCCTACAATCATTACAATAGATGGTCCAGCCGGAGCCGGTAAAAGTACAATAGCCCGGAAATTGTCTGAACGACTAGGTATTTCCTATTTGGATACAGGCGCGATGTATCGAACAGCCGCCCTATTGGGGGTTCGATCAGGCCTTGATTTATCCAATAGTACAGCATTTGCGCAATTGGTATCCCGACATGAGATTGACAACCGTGACGGTCGTACCTATTTGGACGGAGAAGATGTTTCCGCGGCCATACGTACACCGGAAGCAACAAAAAATACACGATATGCCGCAGAAAATAGAGGCGTTCGACAACAGTTAATCATCCTTCAGCGTCGGGAAGGTACGAAACGTTCCCTCGTCACAGAAGGACGTGACCAGGGATCTGTTGTTTTTCCAAATGCGTTTTGTAAATTTTATTTAACGGCGACTCCAGAAGCACGAGCCAAACGCCGTATGAAGGAATGGGAACAAAAAGGTCAGTCGGGGGATTACGATAAAATACTTCACGATATTAACGAACGTGATCGTCAGGACAGTACACGTGCAATCGATCCCCTCTGTCAGCCGAAGGACGCGATTGTTATCGATTCCAGCGATAAAACGATAGATCAAGTTCTTGATGAAATGGAATCGCATCTCCGAAACCGTTGAACAATTATTTATTTTCTTTAACCAGGGTGTGTAGAGGAGCAACTTCCAAAAACTGATGTTTATGGAGAAAGGCAGTCATTCGTTCATCACCTTCTGGTGTGGTCATACTAATGATAGGAGGCTTCTGATAGTATGTTTTTTTGAGTTCAAAAATAACATCGGAAAGGAGTATGGAGCCGATTCCCTGTCGGTCATAACATTCATCGACCCCTAATTCGGCAATAATAACAATGGGATTGGAGAAAAAAGTTTCCATAATTTGAAGGACAGTACCTGCCACTGTATTTTCGGAGGTATTGGTCTCTTTAATGGGGAAAACGTTCCATTCCATAGTCCTGAAATTGCGAAATACATTGTCGTACCACCAATTACGTGCCTTGGACGGTCTGTTTTCCAGAACTTTATAGGCACGTCTAGCCTCGCGAATACGCATGGTAGATGGGGCAGTATATTCATTGGTGTATAATTGGAAGCGTCGAAATTTTTTATCGACTCTATAACCTAAATTAACAAACGGAGCGAGTTGGCTATTTTGCTCTTCCAGGAGACCATAGGCGATATCGCGTCCGTACAGTCCGGAATAAAAGGCCGGTAAAAGGGAACATCCACCGGCGAAAAATAATTTGGAACCATGATCCTTGAGATACTTTTCTGCCAATTTAATTAGTTCTTCGGCAACATGAATATGTTCGTCCTGACTCAAGGAGGAAATGATAATAGGAGGAAAGATAATACCATGGAAGGTATCGTATTCATCCCAACTATGGGATGGTGGAAAATAGGCATGAATAAAACCGATCGGCCTACCATTATCAAAGGCTATAAAAAAGCCCTCGCGATCAAAAAGAACGTTTCCGAAGACGTGTGCCGATAAAAGATCTGAAGTAACCGGACAATAAATATTGGGATACTTTTTGGTCTTTTCATTCCAAATAATGGCTGCCTGAAGTGGATCTATATTGCAAAATGGACGAATCTGTAACATTAACCGACTCTGTTTTTTTATATTATTAAATAGGTTTAAATTCACGACCTTAATTAAAGTATATCTTTTCTTTTATTATTTTCAAGTATGATATTAATAATATTCTTTTTTATTGGTCTGAAATCTATTACAAAGGGATTCTGGTAACCTCCATATCCGGTAATGTAACGATACAAAATCCGGCAGGTTCCCAACGTTGATCAAACGCTCCCGGGTTTAAAACGAGGATATTTTTCAATTTATTTGGATCTGCCTCCGATGGTACGGAATACTGCTCCAAAAAATGACGATGGGTATGACCATAACAAATCAGGTCCCAACGTCCAGTCGCTATTTCACGGCGCAAACAATCATTGGAATCCGGAAGATGAAAAAAAGCAATTCTCTTGTTTTCAAGCGTTAAAGAGCCGAATTGCTGATGAAGTATTCCACCACAGGTTTGTATAATATCGGCGTAGGTCATTTTCAGACCGGAATCGCAGTTACCATAAACATAGTTGACGGGAAAAACGGAGAGAATCCTGATGATTTCACTCCCACCAATATCACCACAATGGATAATTTGATCGACGTTTAATTCTTGACATATCTTGATGGCCTCGCGAGTCAGTTCGTATTGGCCATGGGTATCACTAATAATTCCCAGTTTAATCATTATTTGAAATCCTTGTTATAGAATGAACAGGATTTAATTCCGGATAGACAACTTTTATCATATAAAGGGCATGGGGAGGCGCCGTAGGTCCCGCCATTTGTCGATTCCCCGATTCCAGAATCGTTTTCATTGTATTTGGATTTTCAAATCCCTTGTGTCCACGTCCGAACAGATAAAGTGTTCCGGCAATGGTTCGAACCATATTATAAAGGAATCCGTCTGCCTCCACTTCCAAAACAATGAGATTCGAAGTCGGAAACGGAGATAAATCGGCACTGGTTTGCGGGACCGAAAAAAGCCATGGCATGGCAGGAACAGCATTTTCAATCGAAACATCGAAAATAGTTCGGACTGTCGTTTTACGTGGAGATCCTTCGGTCTGAAAGGCGCGAAAATCGTGTGTTCCGACCAGACAGGAGGCGGCCTTCTTCATTCGATCCAGGTTGAGTTCTTTTGTCGAGAACCAGACATAACGATTAAAGAACGGAAAAAAAGGTTTTTTATCACTAATCAAATAGCGATACCTTTTTCGAACAACGTCATGAATAGGATGAAAATCCGCGTTTGTTTCCGTGGTACGCCAGATACGGATATCCGGAGGGAGAAAGGCATTCATGGCCCGTGTATAGGTTTCCACCGGAAGATTGAGTATGTCTTTACTTCCTGAAAAAGTGGCTACTTGATAGAGTGCATGAACACCTGCGTCTGTTCGACCACTTCCTAAAACGGAGATCGATGTACCCGTTATCTTTTCCAACGTTTTCTCCAATTCACCTTGAATTGTACGGACGTTCGGCTGCCGTGACTGATGTTGCCAACCAGAATATTGAGTACCGTCATAGGCTAATTCTATTTTAAGATAACGCATAAATATCTCCCCAGGAACTTCCAATTATTTTACAGGACGAAAAATAGCGGTCCAGCCACCATTTCGAACCATGTCGATTTTAATTGTTTCGCCCGATTTAACCATTTTTTCCGATAGTACTATTTTTGTGGCCACTACAGTACTGTCAAGGGAATCGGCAAATATTTCCGCTTTATAAATCTGTCCTTTTTCCAAAAAGTCGAGTTTAAGGTTCAGTTCGCGCGGTTGTTCGTCGGTAATAGCACCGGCGTAACAGATATTACCACTTCGGCGCCAGAGAAGATAATATTTTCCTATTTCACCATCGACAGCCATAGTATCATCCCAGACGGGTGGAATATTTTTAAGGAATTCTCTTCCGGGCTGATTTTGATAGTTGCCTTGTTTATCACAAATTGTCAGTATGGGACTATCGACAATCAGGCACATGGCCAGGGCGTGTGCTCTGGTTCCCTGTTCTGTACAGGAAGTATTTTTTAATTTACTCTGCATGACGAATTTATCGGGATGAACATTGAGGAAACCTCCTGGAGTAAAATCGCCGGGACCTGCCAGAAAACGTGTAAATGGAAGGGTTGCACAATGTTTCGGAGTAACCAGATTACTAAATTTATTGTATTCGTTTCCGAGGATACCCTCCCGGGTAATCTGATTGGGCCAGGTTCGTTCGAGTCCGGTGGGTTTATACATACCATGATAGTTGACCAACAGATGATATTTCGCCGCAATTTTGACTGTCTCCAGGAGCCAGTCGACCGTTTCCTGGCAGTCACTATCCATATAGTCGATTTTAACACCGGCGATACCCCATTTTTCATAGGCTTTAAAGGTTTTTTCACGACCACAGGTTATCAGGTCTTTATAGTGCATCCAGACAAGGACTTTAACGCCTTTCTCTTTCGCGTAACGAAAGGCTTCGTCGAGATCGATAGTATCACACCCTCGTGTTGTATCAACGGTTTGTCCCGGCTTGCGCTGGAACATGGAATTGTAATACCAGGGATCGTCAAGAGTCGTATATCGCCATCCCATTTCATGGGCAAGATCGACCCGGGACTTAAAAGTATCCGTATTGATGACACGATTACTTTCAGACCACCAGTCCCAAGAGGAAGTACCAGGATGAATCCAATCGGTATCGGCTATTTGCGAGGGTGTACTGACATTTAATATAATTCCGGAATTATTAATCAGATCAACCGGTTTTTTCCCCAGAAGTACAACACGCCATGGTGTTTGGATAGGAGTTTTGGCAACGACAACACCATTACCATCTTGACGGGGCGTTAAACGGAGTCGAAGAGTACAGGCTTTTTCGTTGTCCTGTTTGATAGCGGCGGCAAATTGCATTCCGGCCCAAGAGAGAAGGTCCGCTTCCGATACAGCCGCGTAACCGAACTGTTTCGAAGCTATAACCAGGGGACATATCGCAAACGCGTCCCTGGATATATCGGTTATCTTCATTTGAACA
This sequence comes from uncultured Planctomycetaceae bacterium, assembly GCA_964442735.1. GTDB lineage: Bacteria > Planctomycetota > Planctomycetia > Pirellulales > Thermoguttaceae > JAUNBG01. The sequence continues at coordinate 97,868 of CAYUAP010000001.1, forward strand.
AATGGTTTTTCCTGCGAGGTGTTAAATTTTTTATGATCGGAAACCCAGCAGTCCGAATCGTTCGGAAACGCGAATTCCGTTTGATCTTCCAGAAGAACAAAGTTTTCCAGACCCGCTTGTTTCGGCAGACGATAACGAAGAGCCAGACCGTCATTATAGGCACGGACAACAAGTTCCATTTGTCGATTCGGTTTTGCGATTTCTTTGAGTGAAATTGTTGTTTCCGTACAATGATCGACATAGAGACTGCGTTTCGACTGTTTATTTTCCCATGTCTTGTCGATTGTGGACGTTTGCGTTTTCAAGATGGTCATGGGACCAAATGTCGGTTGATCCTTAAAAAGCAAACCTAGTTGTGAAGGATATAAAACGGTATTTCCGTCATAAACAACTGACCAGGAAAGCGATTTTTCGACTTGTATCTGTATTTCGACTTTTTTATCCGGCGAGGTAATCATTACTTCGTTAGCCATTACGGTCATACCAAAACAACAGATGACCCCTATTAAAACCAGTAAATTTAAATATTTCTTCATTTTTAACCTTTCTTGAACATTCCGAATTCAAGACGGTTGAGGAAGTTTTTGTCCACTAACATACAACCGTCGATTCAATCGTCCACAAACATACTATAGGTATTATATCATTTTGATATTAAAATGAAAGAGAGCGGGATATTAAGACTTTTTTTTCACTCGAATATCGAAAATGGGTAACCATTCACAAACGATTTTGGAACCACGGATATTACATATAAACACAGATAGTCTGTCGTAAAATACAAATTTTTACAATAATAATCATTCACGAACGATTTTGGAACTACGGATATTACATATAAACACAGATAGTCTGCCGTAAAATACAATATTTTACAATAACAAACGTAATCATTCACAAACGATTTTGGAACCACGGATATTACATATAAACACGGATAGTCTGTCGTAAAATACAATTTTTTACAATAACAACTAAACATTTTTATCTATTATAATAAATAATTTTATCATAAAAAAGTTTGTTTGCCAAAAAACTATCCGTGAAAATCAGTGTTATCCGTGGTTTCACTTTATATCCGTGAACGATTACTCGGGAATAAATGGTTCTATTCTTGTTAGACTTTTTATGGAAGTTGCCCCTCTTCTCAAAACCATCTTGTTTTAAGCTGGAATGTTCCATCAATATACCTCCAAATTACGTCTCCAAATTACGTCTCCAAATTACGTCTCCAAATTACGTCTCCAAATTACTTCTCCAAATTACTTCTCCAAATTACTTCTCCAAATTACATCT
>CAYUAP010000002.1:0-311 GCA_964442735.1 uncultured Planctomycetaceae bacterium
ACAATAACAAGCTAAACATTTTAAATATTATAATAAATAATTTTATCATAAAAAATTTGTTCGCCAAAAAACTATCCGTGAAAATCAGTGTTATCCATTGTTTCACTTTATATCCGTGAACGGTTATTGTAAAAAGATGTATGTTGAGGAGAACGTTCGTCCGAATAATATAAAAAAGTAAAAATTTATCTGAAATCAGGGGATTAAATCTCTTGTTGTTTTGTTTTACAGTTTAAATTCTTAAAAGCGCTTGGTATTTTTAAAGGGTTTGGTGTTTTAAAGGGTTTTGTATTTTAAAGGGTTTGGTATCT
>CAYUAP010000002.1:411-59637 GCA_964442735.1 uncultured Planctomycetaceae bacterium
TTAAAGGTTTTGTATTTTAAAGGTTTTGTATTTTAAAGGTTTTGTATTTTAAAGGTTTTGTATTTTAAAGGGTTTGTATTTTAAAGGGTTTGTATTTTAAAGGGTTTGTATTTTAAAGGGTTTTGTATTTTAAAGGGTTTTGTATTTTAAAGGGTTTTGTATTTTAAAGGTTTGGTATTTTAAAGGTTTGGTATTTTAAAGGTTTGGTATTTTAAAGGTTTTGTATTTTAAAGGTTTTGTATTTTAAAGGTTTGGTATTTTTAAAGGTTTGGTATTTTTAAAGGTTTGGTATTTTTAAAAGGGGGAGAGCCGTCCGTGTTTGAGGGGAACACGAACGGCTCTTTGATGAAAAAGAAAATTAGTCAGGTTTGAAACAACTCTATTACTTTTTTAGAACAAATGAAGATAAAACATCAAAAAAGCATAAAACAGATTAAGATATCGAATAAACTCCTTTCAGAGGATATTATTTACCCGTCCATTTTATGACCGGACTAACTTGTCTATAAACATAAACCACGGAAAAAAGAAAAGGTACCGTTCTTTTTTCTTTTTTTAGGAAATAAATTCTTTTTTTAATCGTCGGAATCCCAATTATGATCTTCGGAAAAGAGAGGAGTAGTCATATAGCGTTCCCCGGCACTTGGTGCTATGGTAACAATGGTTTTTCCCATATTTTCTTTTCTGGCCGCCAAACGCGCAGCAATAGCCAGATTTGCTCCGGTACTAATTCCTGCCAGGATACCTTCTTCACGAACAAGACGTCTAGCCCAATAATAGGCTTCTTCTGAAGTTACCGTTTCAACGGAAGTTATTAGGGTCGTATCCAGATTTTTGGGAATAAAACCGCAACCGATTCCTGGAATACGGTGAACACCCGGTTTGTTTCCCGATAGTATAGCCGATTCCATTGGCTCCAGTGCAATACATTTTATCGCCGGATTCAGACGACGTAAATAGCGACTGACTCCGGTAAAAGTAGCTCCGGTTCCAACTCCGGTTAAAAATATATCGATTTGTCCTTTGGTTGCCCGCCATATTTCCGGGCCTGTCGTTTTTTCATGAATTGCTACATTACAGGGATTCTCGTATTGTTTCGGTATCCATACAGAAGGATTCAGACTTTGTTGTTCCAATGTATACAGTATTGCCCCCTTCATTCCAAGAGAGGCTGGAGTCAATACAGTTTTCGCCCCTAAAAGCTTGAACATCCGTATTCGTTCCGAACTAACGGATTCCGGCATGACCAGTGTTGCAGATAACCCCTTGACTGCCGCAACCATTGCCAAACTCAATCCCATATTACCACTGGTAGCTTCCATGATCATGGTCTCCTCGGTAATCAAGCCTTGTTTTATGGCTTTATTGACCATGGCAAGTGCGACACGATCCTTAATACTGGACATAGGACTGAAATATTCCAGTTTTAGCAAGACATGGCCACACCCTGGCGGTACAATTCTGGTCAATTCGATTAATGGTGTTTGATTAATCGTCTGTAATATATTATTTTTTATTTTTACAACATCCATGCTCGTTAATAATAATTTCTGGTATAATAAAGATAGTGTCACTGGTTTTTTACATTCAATTGAATGTATTTTATAACGGTTGACAAAACAGGTCAAGACGATACATTACAATATTAAAAAGAAATATATATTTATAAAGGAAAAGGTTGAATTATGCCTAAATTTGGTTCCCATCTTTCTATTTCAGGCGGACTGGAAAAGGCGGTTTACGCGGCTCAAGAACTCGGTTTTGACACCGTTCAGATTTTTTCGAAAAATAGTAATCAATGGAAGGCGTCTCCATTAACATCAGTTGCAATCGAAAAATTTCAGGAGGCTTTACGGACAACCGGAATTGTGGAACCATTGGTTCACGACTCCTATTTAATAAATCTGGCGTCTCCCAAATCGGATTTATTGGAAAAATCGATACAGGCGTTTATGACGGAACTGAATCGCGCGGTGGAACTAGGAGTTCATTACGTTGTTATGCACCCGGGCGCATCGACAGACGACACGCCCCAAAATGGTCTCAAACGAGTGGCGCAATCTCTGGACGTTATTTTTAAAGAGGTTTCGGCCGAGGTTCATGTCCTTCTGGAAACAACGGCAGGACAAGGAACCTGTCTCGGACGACGTTTTGAGGAACTTGCAAATATTATCGAACTCTCAAATTATCCGGAACGGCTTGCTGTCTGTATCGATACCTGTCATATTTTTGCGGCAGGCTACGATTTTTCGACTTCGAAAATGTATGAATCCGTCTTTAACGAATTTGATCATTTAATCGGTCTGAATCGTATTAAAGCCTTTCATTTGAATGATTCTGTTAGGGAATGTGGTTCCCGTGTCGATCGTCATGCCCACCTCGGCCATGGAAAAATAGGGAAAGAACCATTCGGTTTTATTGTTCGCGACGAACGGTTTACCGAACTACCCATGTATCTCGAAACACCAAAAGGCGATACCGAGTATCAAGGTAAAACGGTCGATTGGGATACCGTTAATCTGGAAACACTAAAGAATTTAAGGAGTGAATATCAATGTTGACGTTGTTATTTAATGGTGGAATATAATGTGGAATATAATAATGGATGTTTGAGGAAACGAGGTTGAATGAAGACTGTCAACGTAATAATAAACGGTTATATTATTGCGTTCGGCTTCAGAAGTAGTTATGATCTGAAGTAGTTATGATCTGAAGTAGTTATGATCAGAAGTAGTTATGATCAGAAGTAGTTATGAAACGTAAACGGTGATTGTTGTACTTCCATTTACGCCAAACCGGAAAATGAATAATTCAAGGATAAACGAATAGTTTTGGATGGTTGATATAGCCGATAAACGAAATATATCAGGTATTTTTACGAACGTATAGATAAAGTGCGAATCGTGAATTCATTCGATAAAACAAAAGGAGTTGTAAAATGTCGAAGGAAATATCGCTGTTAGTAGTAATCATATTATTCATTAGTAGTTTTGAAAGTAGAGAGGCATATTCACAAATGTCAACACCTAAAGAAGCTGGTAAAAGTTATTGTCTTGTAGATCCGGGCACACAGGTACCAATCGAGAAATTCTCCATATTATCGCACTGGGTAGCTTCCGGAAAGGTCGTTTGGAATCTGAAGGATGCGGGCAACGCTGTACTCTGGGCGGCTAAATTTTACGATACCCGAAATGAGGCCGTTGCGAAAATCTGTTCGCATGTTTGTTTTGGAGGACCCGGGTCGGTTATGCAAAATACGTATCTTCAAGATGCGAAATCAATGGCGAATATGTTTCTCGCCGATATTCAGGAAGTTGCGGGAAATACGAATAATCTCCAGCTTGTCAGTGCACATTATTCACCTTGTGAAATACCTTCCATTCAGAATCAGTTCCGCCAGATCGAGTTGGTTACTCCCAATACAACAAATCGACAGAGCAGAGAGTTTGAAGCGGAATTCACCTACAAACGAGATGGAAAAGATTGGGTTGTATATTGTTGGACTCCGGTACTCAGTTATGATTATTTACTTGGATGGATGGTTATGCACACGGCGATCTTGGTGAAACCGATCATTTGTACGTGTGATCTTTCTATAAAAGATGAATTCCTTAAACAAGTTGGAGCTTCGGTGAACTCCTGTGTGGAAAATCCGAAATGGAGTGAATTGTATCGAAATCTTCTAATGAAATTGTGTGATGCCAACAATAAAAGGCTGGCGAATTCCCGAGAAATATTTCGACGAAACACGGAGGAAATCAGTCGAATCCAGATGGAATCCTATCGGAATCGAACGGAAACGCAGGAGCGTGTTACCGGGCGCTGGTCCGAATATATTCGGGAAGTAGAGGAATGTACCAATCCGTTCGATTCCGATAGTAAATTGGTTGTTTCCAACAATTATGACCATGCCTGGGTTAATCGTGACAATGAAATATTCTATACAGACACGTCTTTCAATCCGAATGAATCGAGCGTTTTTAACGCACAGGAATGGAAGGAAGTAAAGTAATCGAAACGAATGATACATCAGACGCGAACATTCATGGTTATCGAGCATCTTAAGTAACCATTCACGAACGATTTTGGAACCACGGATAAATACAGATAGTCTGCCGTAAAAGACAATATTTTACAATAACAAGCTAAACATTGTAACTATTGTAATAAATAATTTTATCATAAAAAAGTTTGTTTGCCAAAAAACTATCTGTGAAAAACAGTATTATTTGTGGTTTCACTTTATATCCGTGAACGGTTACCATCTTAATATATTTTCAGGATAGACCCGAATCAAATCAGAAATTGAAATACGAAGATCCGTCGATATTTTCAAGTCTGGTAAAAAAGCCTTGTTTGGCTGGTAGAAGGACGGTTTCAATACCCTCTATTACAACAATTTCGTTCATTTAATTCCGATTATTGTCAACCCTGAACAATAATATTAAAACGGATTAATATTAAAATGTTAATCCCCATACGGAGATGAAATATACTCAAGGTCGTTATAAAAGTCTATTTTTCAAAACAGGCGAGACGCCTGTTTTGGAGGATGCGGACGAGACCTGCCTGCCGTCAGGCATGGCGTCCGTGCTCCCAGGAAATGCCAAATTTATAACATCGTACAGTATATCAAGATTGTAACAGAACCTTTAAAATGTAATATCCTTTCCACGGAGTTCCATAAAAAATCCGCAGTTTTTTTCAAAGATGGCCGGATATTCCGTTAATATAAAATTATTATCTGCCGATTTTGTATAGGGAATTAATGGATTATAGGCATCTGGAGTTGTATTGAACCTGCGACTGATGTTAAAATTTCTGTTTTCGTACTTGGAAATTACAATAGGCGAAGGGATTTTGTATCTGGTAGTGTACTCAATAAAATCTTTTTGTTGACTCGGATAATAATTTACGAGGTGTCTTGTTCTTTTTTGAGGTATCTCCATTTTAACGGAATAAATAAAATCGGGATTTTCCGTCGTAGCATTTGATGGTTTTGGAAGGTCTTTAATATATCCTTTTTCGACAAGTTCCAGAAGCGTTTCCGGGTATTTATTGTCATTTTTCATTTGATAAAGCCGTATGGCAAGCTGAATGATTAAGGCACGATACCGATTTTCCAAAAGTGGGCCAAGTTTAAGAATATTTTCTATATTGTAGATATCCACATTATTCAGATTATATCTATATGATAAAGCGGTATTGGAGTAGGTTTTATTCTGCTGAAATTGCATGTTTATGTCATATATTGTGGGAGTTTGTACTTTAACTTTTTGATAAATTTTGTCGGCCAGTTCTCTCTGTGTTTGAATGAAATTCCAGACGAGATGATGATAATACAAATCTTCTTTATGTCCATTTTTTTCGAATTGGATACGAATGAGATGAATATAAGAACGTCGGAAAAACTTGTCGTTCGAAGGGATCTCCTGTGAAATACGTTGTAAAAGACGAATGGCCGTTTGGCATTGTTCTTGATTGTACTCGGAATAGGAGATTCCGATACAATTGGCAATCCAATATTTCATATAAAGTGGATAGGTTAGATAACCTAGTTCTGTTTCTTGATAAAGTTTGAGAAACAGGTTCCAGGCGGTGGTTAATTTATTTAAATCCTTTTGATTGAGGATGGCATTTCTAATGTCATAGTTTGGTCTCGAAATATCGTGATAGAACACTATAATTTGTGTCGATTCGTTTTTATCGTTCAGTAAAAGGAGAATCTCTTTTTGACGTTGTATGGTTTCTTTATCGGGTTCTTTATCGGGCTTAATCGGAATTTTCATTTCTTTTAAGAGGAATGGGAATGGTTCCTTTTGGGAATTCGGTTCATAAACAACCTGATAATCCGGCTGTAGGGGTACGAACAGTAACTGAAAAGAAGGGGCCGTAAACCACCAGAATAGTATGATACCCGCTAATAGTCCGAAGAATTTTCCGTTGAATACGTTTTCTTCACGACTACGTAATCGTATACGCAGTATATGCCATGACTGATATACAAAAAAAGACAATAATAAAAGGTTCAATAGTAATAATGGTTCGTAGAGATGTTTGATAATAAAAATATAATTTCCGCACCAGAGAAGGGCCATGGTCGTTACCGTACCGCCAAAGGCCAACGGAAGTCCGCGTAACGCAATGGAAAAGAAGGAACCGACGGCATAACAGAGAAGTGGGAGTAATAGACCATAGAAAAATATGGGATACAGAATATAAAAATTGTGATATAACTCTAATAACACCTGGTGCATATAATTGGATCTGTCCATTGAGAATAGTGAATAAATGACTATATTCTTAATGGCTGTTATGGCATCTATTTCGTATATCTGAAAATAGACGATATTACATAAAATCAGACCTATTAGAAACAAGGAGCCAAAACCGAAGAAACGATAAAACCAGATACGGGCCCGGTTCGCGCCGATTTTCATAAAGAATTGACCCTCCGAACCACTGATATCCGTAAAAGGCAAAAGTGACCAGAAGAACATGAGAAAGGACGTTCCGGATATAATCAAAATCAAGGAAAAGAGATCCTTTGATTGAGAATTATCTATTCGCCGTGTCATCCAGGTTGTGCAAAACAGGAATATTAATAGAATAAACGACCAAAATAAAACGCGACTAAATCGACGAAGACTGTACCAGAGAAACGCACTTGTTTCCCAAGGCCGTTTACGGCTCTTGAATTTCTGGATTACTTCCGGATTTTTTAATGTTTGTTCCATCTTGTTATTCCAGTTTTTTATTATTCCTTTATCGTCTGCCTCCACCAGATCGAACCAGCAACGTGAATCGCGAAGTACAAGTGTCAGTAACAGGAGCAAGATGAAGATCCGAAACGGATCGAATAAAAAGGGTAGAATCCGGAATTCATGAAGGAACGGTAGATGAATCGGAATAAAGATGAGATCGATTAAAAGGTAAAGAACTGTTCCAGTTATTAAAGTGTTCCATTGCCGTTTTTCGTGCATTGACAGATATAGACCGAGTAAAAACGCTATGGGGATGCCTGTTGCCAGACGCGCCATATAAAATTCACGATGAAAATAGCCTGCATTATCGAAGAGCCAGGGAATGATTGGAAATAGAAGAGAAATTCCTAAAATCAGTAGAAGGGTCGATTCGAAAATAGCCCGAACTTTTCCCCAGAAAATGACTGAAGACGGAATCGGAAGTCTTCGGAGAAATTGATAATTGTTTTCCTCAACTTCCCGAACAAACGTAATAGCTGCGGTAACGTACACGTAGATCAAAATACATAACGCTCCCAGAATCGTAAAGTCTAAAGACATATAGTTATTATTGATATCCAGAAGATCCTGGATCCACGACAAGAGAAAAAGAGTGGTAAATCCGCCAAGAAGTAATGCAAGCCAGATTGGGAAGAGTTCCTGCCACTCCTTGCGATAGATCGTTCGTATATATTTATTTTTCATAATTCATTTCCTCAATTTATTTTATTGTCAATTCTCGCTTCCCTTCATATAGGCAACGAAAATATCTTCCAGACCCGCTGGTAATTCCTGTACCTCCGCCACCTCTTCTTGAGCACGAATACGATCAATAGCATCTTCTTTTTTATTTCTGCCGAGAAGGCGCATTTCACGGCCTTCGACTTGACGGTCCACCAGCGTTTCAAAATATTCGGTTCCAAAGGTATCCATTTCGATCGGTTTGTTTTTAAAGGTAATATGAAGTATGGCCGAAGTCGATTTAAGTGTCTCCAATGGTTCGACCAAGAGAATACGACTCTTCTTCATAATGGCGATAGTGTCGGCGATACGTTCGACTTCGGTGATCTGATGACTGGAGAGAAAAACTGTTTTTCCCATGGAAGCACGATCAACCATACTTTCAAGAAATTTTCTACGAATCATGGCATCGAGACCGGAGGTTGGTTCATCCAGAATCAGTAATTCCGGGTCGGATGCCAAGGCTGTCGATAAAGATACTTCCGCTTTCATACCCTTCGATAAATTTTTGATTTGGCTCTTTAACGGCAGATCGAACATCTCGATCAGCCGACAGTATTCCGGCCAATAACCTTCCGGATAATAGGCGGCGGCAAAACGACCAATCTCCGCGACTGTCATCCATTCGTACAGAGTTGGTAACTCGGGAACATATCCGACCCTTTTGCGCAAGGCGATATCATCTATAACAGGTGATAATCCCAAAACCTGTACAGAACCGGCGTCCGGACGTGCCAAACCGAGAAGAATTTTGATTGTTGTTGTTTTGCCCGCTCCATTTTCGCCGAGAAGAGCAAATACTGTACCGGATGGTACGGTATAACTGACATCTCGAACTGCTTCGTGCCCTTTATAACACTTGGTAATTTTATCCAAAATTATTACATCTGTTTTCCCTGTCATTCATTTGCTCCTTCTAATAGTTCGTTAACTAATTGCCTGATTTCTTCCTTTTTGAGATTGCTTCGAACCGCATCCTCTACGAGATCCGCAAAACGTTTGCGGAAGATTCTTGCCCGTTCAATTCGACAACGCTCCATCGCGTCTTTTGTGACCGCCAGACCCAGACCGCGACAGGAATAGACCAGTTTTTCCTGAAGCAAGGTTCGGTGCGCTCGTGCTACTGTATTCGGATTGACTGCTAGAGAACGTGCCAGTTCACGTACCGATGGTATTAGTTCGTCAGTACGTATCGAACCACTGGCAATCGCAAATTTTAGTCCCATTAGTACCTGTTCATAAATCGGTGTGGAACTCCCTTGATTAATTTCGATTAACATGGCTTGTTTCCTTTTTACGTGTATTAGTGTATTGATACAGTTATACTAATGGGAAAATAAAATTATGTCAAGTGGTAAAATGAAAAAAAGAGAAAATATATGAAAATAATTGTTGGAGGTATAATAAAGGAGGAGTATAAAAGGGACGTTCTCCTCTAAAAAAGACGATCTTGTCTGTCTTTGTTATTTAAAGACCTGAAGATTCAAGTTTCAAACCATAGTCAATTTCCCCAGGGTGGGGGTATTTTGTCCTTTAGAAAAGGTGATCTGGTTGAGTCCTTCGATAAAGTGAAAACTGGAACCAATCAATATCGATTTAATTCAGATAAACAGGGATTCCATCCTCGTTTTTTACTGTAGTATGACAATAGAAGATCGGTTCAGTGGACTAGACCGGTTCCATATATTGTTTACTATCGATTGTAGAATAAAAGACGCGAATAGGCTTTAAAGACGGCATAATATTCTAAAGATATTACAAAATTCTAAAGACAGTGTAATATTCTAAAGATAACGCAATACTCTAAAGTATTACGTTATTGATTATCGTTCTTAATATCGAAACAACTACATGAATCCCCAAGTTAATGGAACTTTACGACCGTTACATCAACCTGGAACAGACTTGATTAAAAAACAAATAAATGGAGGTAGAAATCAGCCCATTTTAGGATAGGCCCAATCCTGTTTATAGATATTGTCATCATAATCATTGTCCATCGTATTTGTTTGATCAATCATATGATAGGGACAACTCAATCTGACAGGAATTTCTTCGTCTTGAGGATGCAGACCAATGGCATTAGCATGAAGGATCTGACCGAGACGATGACCGATTTGATTGATATTCATTAAAGGAACGGCATGTGTATATTGCTGTTTATATTCCTGTGGTACATCGGTCATAACGGTAACATCGATTTCCTCTTGAGTTTTCCCGAGTCTTTTAATAGCTTCGGCGGCGGCGTTGGCGTATTCCAGATTATAACAGATAAAACCATCGGGATTGTAGATGTGCTCTATCAATTCACAAACTTCGTCAACGAGTTCAGGTTCTTCCTTGCTGTGCTGCATGAAGAAGCAGTAGGGCACATCCATACGCATAGCCGTATTAAGGGTTTCTATATCGCGGGATTGAATGTATTTCGGCATGAGGAGAACGATACGATGTTTTCTTTTATTGTGAAGATAATCCAGCAGGAGACGTAAAGGTGATTCGCGAGCGAAGTCAAGGCTACTGAATTGGGGAACGCCCAAACAACGAGTCCCTAAAAGAACAGAGGGAATACCACTTCGTCCAATTTGTTTTTGAACGTCCGGAGTAGAATTTACCATGATAATACCATAGGATTCATCAGATTTAGCCGCACGTGTAATAATCTGAAAAATTTCTTCCATTTTTGCTCGTATTGGCAGTATGGAATAGGTAATATGTGAAAGGGACATTTCTTCCTGTACACCATGAATTAAACCTTCCTGTGCACTATTTAATGAACTTGGTCCAGAATCAAAAATAAAATGAATGTAACTAATAGTTGGTGATTTTTTTTGTGGATTATCTATAATAGCCCCCTTTTTTTGACTGCGTTTAAGGACATTCTTTCTTGCTAAAAGTTTGAGAGCCCTGTTGGCACTAGCTCCGGATACTTTTAAAAATTCAGCGGCTTCAATAGTGGTGTAATAGGGATCACCGGAAGCCAATTGTCTGTTTTGTATATCTTCCATTAACCGATCGGCTAATTGCCTGGTCCGTTCATCCTTTACCATTTTTTTTTGCATCATACTTTCCTTTTGGTCTGCTATCCGTTTATAGTAATTAAATTTTAATACACTCCAAGTATTACTGATATCCAATTTGTGGATGGATAATATTTATTTTTATTATATAATAAACCATAGTTTTAGATGGAGATATCCGCAAAAAATTCCGAAAAACTTCATGTTTGTAAAGTTTTTTAAAAATTTATTATACCTTCCCAAAAAATATGGTATCCAAGGTGGGACATTATATGTCCCTACTTTATTATTATACATTATAATTTTAAATCGGACAAGTCACCATTTTAAAATAAAATAATTGTAATTCATAGAACTACAATAAATTATATGATATATCATTACGAAACGATATAATGTACGATAATAAAAAACAACGAATATCCGCTTAAAAATTGTAAATAACCCGAATTTATATTAAAAGAATGGGAAAAAGGCCTTCCATGAGAAATTACTTCTTTTCTGTAATTTTGATATTTCATTCAAAGAGAAATTTCAGTGTGGTATGTATTTCATTACTAAAATAGTGGATACCAAATCCTAAACTACACATTACAACAATTAAAGTCAGAAGAGTATTAACGTTAAAACTGACCAGCATAATATTTAATTGAGGGACAACACGTCCCATAATTCCCGCTGTTAAAAAGACGGTCAACGAGGCGAGAATGACCGGCATTGCCAATCGTAATGCCAATATCGTACTGTTTTTTAAAATGTTTATTATGGTCTCCCAACTCCATTGAATGGTCAAACACAAGCCCGGAGGGAGTTTTTCAAAACTATCCAAATATCCGGTTAAGAGTGATTCCAAACCTCCTGTTGTTATAAAAACGACAATTCCAAGAAATAAATAGAATTGTGAAAGAATCGGAATACTTTCTTCTATAGAGGTATCAAATTGGGTGGCCATCGAAAACCCGGACATTCTACTGATAATATCTCCTGCCATGATCAGACAGGAAAAAAAGATCAGGAGTACAACCGACATAAAGAAACCAAGTAGAAATTCGGCTCCTAAAAGCAGACTTCCAATTAAGATATTGTCCGGGACTTGAACGGAGCTATTCCCATTGATTGAGAATACAAAATAAGCCAGGACAATTACTCCAAAATAACGAACTTGATGGGGAAGTAAACGACCGCCGAGGAATGGAAGAAGTATAACAAAGCCAACCGTTCTACTAAAAATCAACAGAAAAAGGAAGACTTGTGCCAATAACCAAAGGGGAGGTTCAATTGCTATTATTGGCATAAACTGTCCGTTTAACTAAAGAGGGCGTGGCTTTATAGATTGTTTTGTTACGTAAAACATACAATTCAGGCTGGGAACCTGGAGGTGATAAAGCAATTAGTTGTTTTAAATGACTATTATCTTGAACCGGCTGATTATTATAGGTAATAATTACATCACCGACGACCAGACCAATAGACTGGGCGGGCGATCTCTCTTTTACTTCAGTAATACGAGCTCCGGTTAGTTGATCCAGTCCATCCGCCTTGTGTTTGGCAATATTGTAGTCGTCATCGAAATTCACACCAAGATAACTCTGTGTCCAAGCTCCGGATGAAACGATCTGCTCGACGACAGGCAGAAAATTATTCGTAGGTAATGCGAAGGCAATACCACTGGCTTGACCTGTCTTGGAGGCAATAGCCGTTACGATTCCAATCACTTCCCCCTTCTGATTGACTAAAGGCCCCCCACTGTTGCCCGGATTAATGGAGGCGTCCGTTTGGAAGAAATTTTGAATTTGATCGGGTGTTCCTAATGGGATGTTTCGGCGGTTTTTACTACTGATAATTCCTGTGGAGATTGAACCTTCCAGACCAAAAGGACTGCCTATGGAATAGACACTGTCCATAATTTGTACCTGATCGCTATCTGCCAAAACAGAAATTAAAACGTCATCATCCTTAACATTGGTAAAATCTGTTAAAAACGCATTTTCGGGCAGATCACTTGATTTGATTTCCAATAAAGCAATATCCGCCTGCGGACAGGGGATTATATTGAAAGGATGAATAATCTTTTTGTTCCTTAACGTTATGGAAACATTGTCAATGGAAACGGCAAGACCCGCGACATGACAGTTCGTTATAACAAAAACTCTTTTTTGTATCGAGATCAGAAAACCACTTCCTGTTTCCTCTGTTGTTCGGTTACTGTTGGATTGGTCTTTATTGGAATAGACCATGGCCTCAATATGGACGACCGAAGCGCGAGCACGAAGAATTGCACAACGTTTTAGTTCGTTTAATTCTGACTGTTTTTCGTTGTATTCTTTTAATTCCTGGGCTATTTTGTTCGTATCTATTCCTTTTATGTTGGCTGTGGAGGAATCCGCTTGGACTTTATTATCGAAACTGGTATGAAGAACTCTGGAGGGGTGTGTCTGATCGTTTGTGCTATATTTCTGTAATTTTATAGTATTATCGCTTTGTGAAATGGAATCCGGTGTAATATTTAGTTTTTGTGGCGGTTCATTGAAAACACCTGTACCGGCGTTTCCCGAAACAGCTTGCGTTGTCCAATCACTACTTTTAGTGTTTTCGGATACATTTTGGGCCACCAATACCGAAGAATCTGTATTTACCATTTCTTTATTGGCATTTTGAAAAGGATTATTGTTTTCGACCTGATTATTAAAACCTGTGTTATGATAATTATTTTCTGTTTTTGGTGGAATATCGCTGTCATTTTTTACCAGAGTACTTTTATCATGAATCTGTAATGGATAATCAGCATGGAAGAGATCAGCCAGTAGACATAGAATTCCAGCTCCTGCCAATAAAATACAAACAGGAATGGCTTTTCCTTTTATCATCTGGAGACACACGGTTGCCAGGTATAACAGAAATTGTGCAAAAAGGGACATAAAAAACATAATACCCAGAATGATAATCCATTCTGGATGGTTGCCTATAATATCCAAAAGCGTTTCTCCAATGATATAAACCATAATAACAACCCCATCTATTCTAAACCCAACCAGAGCCTGTAAAAACGTCTTAATACAGATTATTAGTAAAAAACATATAATTAAAATGATTGCTGTAATCTGCTTTACCGTTACTATCATAACGAATATTTAATTTTTATGCAAGTTAGAAATAGCCTTTTTTTTTACTTTTTTGAAAATTTTCCTAAAGTTTACAGAAAAATCGGTCGAGGGGTGTTTCGGTCATTTTTTAGTGTAAAAAATTTTTTAAATCTTTTTTATCTTATATTTACTTTATTTCCTTTTTTTAACATTACGACCTATCATAACTTTAAAAAGAGGAGTAAAGAGTTGTAATTGTTGTGAAAAAGGTAATGAAAAATAAATATTAACAACGATAGATTTAGATTAAAAAGAAAGAGAGAAAAAAGATGCCCTTGATAAAAGGAACACAAACAGAAAAGAATGTAATGATATCATTTTCGTATGAATCAAATGCACGTAATCGATATACATTTTATTCGAAACATGCGGAGAAACAGGGATTCATGGAAGTATCAAAAGTTTTTGCCTTAACGGCAGATCAGGAACGAATGCACGGTGAAAAGTTTTATGAACTTTTGGAAGGAGGTATTCTGGAAGTCACAGGAGATAAATTTGTGGCGGGAACAGCAGGTGGTACAACCGATAATTTAGGTTATGCGGCCTTGCAGGAGGAAATGGAATTTACCGAGATCTATCCACGATATGCGCAAATAGCACGTGAAGAGAATTTTCCCGCCATTGCCGAGCTTTATGAAAATATTATGATAGCAGAACGTGCCCATAAAAAGCGTTTTGACTATTATTTAAAATACTTCAAGGAACGAAGTGTTTTTGAATGTGAAGAACCGGTTGTCTGGCAATGTCAGGTTTGTGGTTATACCTACACTGGTCGTATGGCCCCTGATATTTGCCCACTTTGCCTTCATCCACAGGGCCATTTCCAAGTGGTTAATCCTAATATTGACTAGTGGTAGACAACACTTTCATTTAGGAGTTCATTCAGGGGAATAAATCAGACGAGACGCCTGTTTTCCCGGCAGTGCGGACGAGACGTCCGCGTTTCAGTCAACTCCGTTTTTTAAGTGTTCGCAACCACTAGTGGTCAATAGTACTTTAAGGTGGAAGCAGACCGGAGTCTTTAACAGAGAGGCCCGGAACACGGGCGGACTCGTATGCAACTCCACAAGACAAACGTTTTTGCCTGTTTATTTCCATGAAGAACAGATAAATTTAGAGTTACCACCCACTGGTAACGTTTAAAGTTATAAATCAGTGTATTCCTGGAGGATCGTTTGCCTATACGGGCGATCTTCCTCCAGGTCTGGATATATATTCCAGTATATATATTAATGACTATTTTACCTTGATTAATTCATAACTATCATTCCCGAGTCCCATTTTAACCGCATGTTCTATCAGGAGGTGCCAGTTGGTTGTCGGATGAATTGTTTTAAAATAATCGTGATCCAGAATTTTCATGTTACCCAGAATGCTGTCCGTACAGACGGGCTGTTTATTAACCATTTCGGCACAAGCCAGATCAAGAGCCACAGGATCACCAGAAGCAAAAATACCGACATTTGGAACGACTGGTCGATCATTGGAATTATGGCAGTCACAGTAGGGAGAAATCTCCATAACAAAACAGACATGGAAATGGGGATGGTTTTGAATAACGGCGGCGGTATATTCGACGATTTTTTTATTTAGTACGTCATTAGGACTATTATAGGCGGAATCAATTGCGCCAACAGGACAAACCCCAATACATCGGGAACAGCCCGCACATTTATTTCGGTCTAAAACGGCTTTTCCATTTGGAAAAGAGATGGCGTCTTGGCCACAATTTTTAGCACATTTTTTACATCCGATACAGAGATTGGGATTCATAATCGGTTTACCATCGGAGTGCATGTCCATTTTACCGGCTCGCGAACCACACCCCATTCCAATATTCTTGAGAACACCGCCCACTCCGGTACATTCATGCATTTTAAAATGGGTTAATGAAATAAAGACATCGGCATCCATAATAGTCCGACCTATTTTGGCCGCTTTTATATATTCACCATTCACCGGAACGTCAACTTCGTCAGTTCCCTTAAGACCGTCTCCAATAATGACATGACAATTCGTCACAAAGGGGTTGAATCCATTTTCATAGGCTGCTTGCAGGTGTTCTATTGCGTTATGACGTGAACCGACGTAGAGTGTATTGCAGTCCGTTAAAAAGGGATATCCTCCCTGCTTTTTTATCTGATCAACAAGGACCCGGGTATAATTTGGGCGAAGATAGGACATATTTCCCGGCTCCCCAAAATGGATCTTTAAGGCAACGTATTTATTTTTAAGATCCATCTCCGCTATGCCCGCTTTTAGTATCAAACGCTGTGTTTTGGATAAAAGATTATCGTCCAGCGAAGTTTGGAAATCGGTATAGTAAACTTTTGAATTGGCCATTTTTTTCTCTTTTTGAAAATACTTCTATTATTTATTCCATATCCCGGTTATTTCTATTATAGGGGCCAATTTCTATCTTTCAAGCAGTGAAAACTGTAAAATGGACCGTTTTTTTCGACTAAAAGGAAGAGATATTATAGTAAAAACAGTTGTTAAATTACGACAAAAGGAAAAGAAAGAATCAATAAAAAATTTTCTTTTTGCCATGATTAAATAATTAAATTCAAAAAAAGAAACGGATAATCTTTTTGTTAAACCAATCATGAAAGGAAAAAGAACAAGATGAAAAGAATATTGCTTCCCTTAATGCTGACTGTATTGTTTTTGGGAACCGTAATTTCGGTTCAAGCCAATGGTCCAGCCACTCCTGATACGACAGCCTCCAATAATTGTATATCTTGCGAATCAAGCGACTCTTTTGAACCAACGTGTTCCGAATCGTGTGTTCCGAATTGTATGCAGTGTATGCCGGCCTGTTCTCCTTGTGCCTCAATATGTGCCCCCTGTATGCCGATCTGTGAAAATTCCTGCGTAACATCGTATTCCTGCTGTGCCAAAAGATATCGTTGTTGCAGATCTTCGTGCTGTGGATCTTCGTGCTGTGGAACGACATACTGTGGAACATCGTGTGATAACAGTTGTTCTCCCTGTAATACCTGTTGCAGTTCTTGTGATTCCTGTTGCGCAAGTGGATTCTGTGGAAATAGCTGTGGATATTCATGCGCCGGAAAACATTATTATAAAAAATATAATCGCCGTATGGCTCGTTTCTATCGCAGTGGTAACGGATGGTATGGATATGGTAACGGTTGTTGTGCATCCTGTTATTAGTCGTTATACAACCAGTATACAATCAGTATACAACCAGTATGTAACCAGTATGTAATTTGAAACCACGGGTAACACAGATTTTCACGGATAGTCTTTTCGTGAACAATGTTTAATGAAATAAAAAATGCTCCTGTATATTCTATAGGATCATTGTTATCAAGTAACTTTGTTTTCAGTAAAGAACCGTATTTATTTGTGAAAACCGTGGTTCGACATATATCTTGTTTATAGTTTTATCCTGTTTATATTTTAGGTTCAATACAGTTGTACTCTATTTTAACTAATTTTCCAGATTTATTTTTATTGTGTTTCCGAAAACCTTCTCGGGGAATACAGGGATCTCGCAGATACCCTTTTTTTACAGGATTTGTTATTTTATGGGGGTAGAAACCATAAAATAGAAAAACATGTCTTTAAAAACCGGTCTTGTGTAAACGTTAAAAACGGACTTTTAAAGATACAAAAAATAGAATCCAGAAAAAAAGAGTCTTGTCAAATTCATTATTCGTGCCATAATAATTATCGTTAGGTGATCGTAGTCGTGGTTGAACGATGTTGTTGTCTGTCCTGTTAATAGAACAGGTGACCGATGATTACTGAAAATATAGAAAATAGAGGATTACAATGATTAAGAAAATTTTGTTTTTCGTTATTGTTATGTCGGCGACCATTGTGGCCATTCAAACCAATCTTGCCTGTGCCCAGACTTCAGTATCTGTAGCTGCCCCAGTAAAAGCAACTGTGGTTCCAACTCAAGTAGCGTCTACTCCTGCCACTCAAGTAGCATCCACTCCTGCCACTCAAGTAGCGTCTACTCCTGCTACTCAAGTTACAGCAACACCCCAAAGATATAACTATTCCGGAATGAATAGAAATGTCGGTTATTATGGTTCTCGTTATATTAGTGCGAATATGTATCGTCCCAATCGTAATCGAATTGGTTTAGGTTTTGATGGAATTCCTTTGAATGGAAGTCATCGAGAGGCAATTCAAATGCGTCGTGCCTATCAACATCGTTAATAATTAACATCGTTAATAATTAATATTCGCAGTGAAGATTGTCTTCACGGATTAATTTGTCTTCACAAGATAAATATGCCCGTAATTTCAGAAGATTGGAATTACGGGTTTTTTATGGTCCAATGACATTTAGAGTCGTTATTTAAGGAGAACTGGAGTAGGAAACAGTGTTTCCTTGGGACTTGGAACAAATTATTTTCAAAGTGTACCGAAAATCGTAACGATTCAATGGCGGTTACAATTTCGGTAAACGGTGATTACGGTATTGCCTGCATCAATTTGAGTTGAATATAGGACCTTGGTCAAACGGGGTCAGACAAATTTCGACCTTCCATTCATTTTCCTTTTATTTATACTCAAGGTCGTTATAAAAGTCTATTTTTCGAAACAGGCGAGACGCCTGTTTTAGCGGAAGTGGACGAGACGTCCGTGTTCCCGGGGAATGCCAAATTTATAACGTCGTACAGTATACACGAAACAGATAATCAGTTTTCATCATTGTTTTTGTTATTTTTAAAGGCGTAAAGGGCTTCCTGATTAACGATCTGAATAGGAATATTGTTTTGAATGGCGATGGAGGATATTTCTTCATATTCCGGTTTGAATTTCAAGAAATGGCCTTGGAAATTGGCTATTTTTCCGGAAACGGTTCCCCATGGTGTTTCGACGTTACAGATCTGTCGATCCAGAGTTGTTCTCTGAACTGGATATCGTCGTATGCCAAGAGTTGGAGTTTCCTCGAACAGAATTCGTTCGATCTTGTCGAGTTGTGATTTTTCGGCGAGAATACTCAATTTAACACCGGGACGTTGTTTCTTCATTTGGATGGAAGTGGTAAAGACCTCTTTAGGGTTGAGACCGCGAATTTTTTCCTGAACAAATCCGATAATTTCTCCGGAAACATCGTCCAAATTGGTTTCAAGCATCCAGAGTTCTTCCTCTGCTTCGATATTATCGTCTTTTATATCGATAGAGCCTTTAATTAGGCGCAGAATATTGGGTTGTTGTTCGAATTCATGAAAACCGGCACCGATTCCAATTTCTTTAATAATCATATTGGGGATGGGACCATAGTCTTTGACAAGTACGGCAAGGAAGGCGGCTCCTGTCGGAGTGGTCAGTTCAAAAGGGATATCGGAAGGAGCAATAGGAATTCCCTTTAGGAGTTCGGCTGTTGCCGGAGCTGGAATGGAACAGAGGCCATGGGCGATTTTAATGGTACCTGTTCCGGTCGGAATGGAAGAAGCCATGATTTTATCCGGAGATAAATGGTCGATGGCAGCGGCAATTCCAGAAATATCGGCAATGGAATCCGCAGCTCCTATTTCGTGAAAATGGACTTCCTCCGGAGTTGTACCATGGACTTTTGCCTCGGCAGTGGCCAGACGCTTAAATATATTAGTGGCAATTTCTTTAGCTCGTGCGGTTAGACTGGAGTCAGAAATCATCTCTAAAATATGGGAGAGATGCCGATGGACATGTTCCTGTGGGACTTTAACATCGACTTTTGTCGCACGAAAACCGTTTCGTCGTACTTCCTGTCGGGTAATATCAAGAGTTGGAACGTTAAAGGAATGAACAACGTCTTCCAACAGAGAAAAAGGAACTCCCAAATCGACAAAAGCTCCTAACAGCATATCACCACTAATCCCGGAAATGGCATCAATATATAATATTTTTAGTTGTTTCCCCATTTTTTTCCTCTTTTCATTTTGGGTTATCATTTTTTAGATGTAAATTGATTTGTACTTCAGTTCTCTATTGGATTTATCAAGAGAAACTTGAAATCCCCATCCTGTGTAATATTCATCGATCAAGTTTTACGATAAAAAACATACTCTATTTTTCATTACAATTCAACCCTAAAAAAGAGAAAATGGCAAAATCGATAAATTTTTCATGAATCTTAATGTTTTTACGCTTCTTGACAAGAGATATAATAAACATTATAATCAGGAGAGCGAAAATATAATAAAGTATAAAAAAGCATAAAAGAGAGAATCCTTTTACCGAAAAAGGATTGAATTTATAGATATACAAAAATTAGTGACAGGAAAATAAATTAAGAAAATATGGTAGCAAAGAATAAAGATACACATAATTGGGATGAATTTGCCCAATCGTTGAATGAACTGGAAGCGAAATTCGAGACGGGAGCAAAAACAGAAGTCGATGCGCCTGTCAAAAAAACAAAAGTACGAACTAAAAAGGTGTCTGCCGAAAAACCACAACGTACAACACGTTCGGCAAAAAAGGATGCTTCCGAAGAATTGGTTCCCAATAATATTCAGCAGGAAAAGTCTGTAGCAGAATCTGACGCGGACGAGATTCCAGTCAAAAAAGTTCGAGTGAAAAAAGAAAATGTTTCCAAGCCGAAAAAAAAGGTTAAAAAGACCGTAAAAAAGACACGAACAACCAAGACATCCGAAACAACGGAAGGTAAATCCGATTCGATGTCCGATTTCATGGGATTGTTGGAATCCATTGTCTCCGAAAAGTTACAATCGGAAACCAGTTCATCTGCGGAATTGGATTTACCGTTGGAAACAGAAGTTCCAACGGATTCCGTATCTCTGGAAGATTTTTTTGCGGACGACGACCAATTGGATATAAATTGGAATGGAAGTCCACGGAAAGAAGAAGTACCGGAAGTCATTCAAGAACCGGAACCTGTTCTGACAGAAGAAGAGGTTGTGGTCTTTAAAGCTCCAGTTGAAGAAAAATCTTTACCGGAGAAGATGGAAGAAGTTGGTCAATCCCGAGATCGCAATAGCCACTGGAAAAATAATCGACATGGAAAACGTGATCGCGATGATCGATCACGTAATATACAGACTTCGGAAGAGAGTTCCACCGAAGTTACTGAACCGGAACCTCCCAAAGTCAAACAGAATACAGGTTCTGCTTGGTGTACATTGCCTCCAGAAGGCGATGAAGGTGATTTCGATTGGAGTTTAGGACAGATTAATTCCGGAACAAGTGGTGTTAATACCCAACAGTTGGATTTAAATAAAAAAGAGGAAACAAGTACCTCTGATCGTGAAAAATCGACCGTTCCCGTTCGAAATGAACGAAGAAATGATCGAAAAAATGAACGAAAAAATGATCGTCTGGACCGGGGTGGTAATGATAAACAACAGAATCGACTTGGAGATCGACGTGATAATTCACGTGATACACGTCCTGACAATCGAGATAATGCGAATAAAGAAAACCGAAAAGAAGGTCGACCGGAATGTCGCGGTGATGTTTCCCGGAATCAAAAAGAAGAAAGACGTGGTGAACGAAACGAACCATCCCGGAATAATGAACCATCCCGGAATAATAATGACCGGCGAAATGATCGACGTGAACCGCGTATGACCGAAACAGGTCAGGGTCGTTTTGAAGAACGTCGAGACAATAAACAGGATTTTCGTGATACTAATCGGGAAAAAGAACCACTTAATAATATGGCGGAATCGGCTCCAGTACGAGACGAGGTGAATAAACCAGTAGTTCGAACAGAACAAAATACCATTGTTTCAGAGAAGGCCTATCCGAGTTGGGACGATACTATTTCTCAAGTTGTTAAAGATAATTTGGGAAAACATGAACGTCGTAAAGATAACAATCGTAAAAATAAAAAATAATGATGTATGTTGATATCGATTGTGAATCATTCCAGGAATGATTCACAGGGGCCGGTATTTAACCGTAGTTTAGTAAAAGTTAGGAATATTAATGGATTTGATGTCGCTATCCCAATTCTGTTTCGCGCAAACGCCGGCACCAGCCGCACCTTCGACAGAACAGACGATTTTTCAGTTGATTATATTTGGTTTTCTGGGACTCCTTGTCCTGTACTTCATTATTATTTTGCCAAAAAGAAGTCAGGCAAAACAAGAGCAAAATACGAAGAAGATGATCGACTCGCTGAAAAAGAACGATAAAGTAATGACTACAAGTGGAATGATAGGAACTGTCCACTCAATTGATAAAGAGCAAAACGAAATTATATTGAAGGTTGATGATTCAACTAATACAAAAATAAAGTTTTCGCTTGGCGCTATCTATTTTGTTTATCAAGACAAAAAGGAAGAACAAAATAAATAATTTTGTTAAATTGGAAGATTTTTAAAGATGAAATGTTTAGTAAAGAATTTGTTGCTCGTCGGTTTAATTGCCCTGGCGGTAAACATGATGTTTCCAGGGGGTATAACAACGACGTTTGGGGAAGATAAAGGAACTGTCCCGGCAGTAAAAGTTCCTGAAACACCAAAACAAACAAAACCAGCAGAAACTCCTGCGGTGAAACCTGCGGAAGCAAAACCGGCGGAAACTCCTGCGGCCAAACCTGCGGAAGCGAAACCGGCAGAAACTCCAGCGGCCAAACCTGCGGAAGCAAAACCGGCAGAAACTCCGGCGGCCAAACCTGCGGAAGCAAAACCAGCGGAAACTCCGGCGGCCAAACCTGCGGAAACAAAACCAGCGGAAACTCCGGCAGCGAAGCCTGCGGAAGCAAAACCAGCGGAAACTCCGGCAGCGAAGCCTGCGGAAGCAAAACCGGCAGAAACTCCGGCGGCCAAACCTGCGGAAGCCAAACCTGCAGAAACACCAACAACGAAACCAGCAGACAATAAAGATATTGATTCTTCTGCATCAGCAAAAACAGATGGTGCAAGTGGTGATATTAATTCGAACGTTGTGGTTACATCTCCTGTAAAAACAGAAGAGATTCAGAAGTCGAAGAATTCCTATACAAATGTAATACTGGCAATTTTGATATTGCTGTTTTCATTTGGTATTGGTAAATTAATTGCAAAAGCGTGTAGAATGCCGGAAAAACAGTCTACCTACACGATTATTTTATTCTGCTTTATCGGTTCGTTACTTTCAACGATACTTGGTATAGCCTATCATCGTTTGAATCTTGGTATCGACCTTCGCGGTGGATCAATTTTGGTTTATAGTGTAACCAATAACGAAACAGCGGAAGCCGGGAAAACCGATGCCACAAAAACAATTACGAACGAGCAGATGGGGCAATTAAAGTCGGCATTGGCACGACGAATTAACCCGACCGGAGTTCGTGAAATTTCGATTCAGGAATTAGGAAATAACTCGGAAGTAAAAATAACGATTCCTGAGGCAGATGATGCTGAAGTCGCACGATTACAGCGAATTATTAGTTCTTCCGGTCAGTTAAAATTTAGAATTCTAGCCTCGACTTCTGTTCCGGAAGAGAGTGAATTGATCGAACTGGCAAAGAAGAATATTGATAGTTGGAATGTCATTCTTCCCAAGCCAGCAGGTAAAGATGGTATTATATTAGGTGGTACATGGGTTCCGGTTGATCCTACACAAATGGATTCTGTGGCATATCCGGACCTTGTATTACGAGAATCCAGGCTTAAAGTAACGGATCCGGATGCCCCGAAACCGACAACAGATGTCCTTGTTCTTGACTTGACTCCGTTATACGATGTCGGTGGTCGTGATATGGCCCAAAAATCGGAAGGGGTTGGCGAGCATGGCGAGCCTTGTATTCATTTTGGAATGACGTCTCAAGGGGCTGTTCGTTTACAGCACTTGACCGAGCGATACAAAGCGGGAGCAGATCGCGCTCGTGGTCGTCAAATGGGTATTGTCATGAACGATTTCCTCTATTCAGCACCGGCGATTAATGATACGATCAGTCGATCCGGAGTTATTACATTCGGTCGTGACTTGAGTGCTAATGATCGAACCCGTATTCAGAAGGAAGTTCGTGATCTGATTCAGGTTTTAAATGCTGGAAGTCTACCGGCAAAATTATCGGATCTGCCAGTATCGAGTATGGTTACCGGACCAACATTGGGAGCCGATACGATTCAAAAGGGTAAAAACTCCATTATTTGGGGTGGTGCTCTTGTTCTGTTGTTTATGATAGCCTATTACGGATTCGGGGGCGTTGTTGCCAGTTTCGCGGTTATTTTGAACCTGCTTTTAATTATGGCTTGTATGTTGGGAATGCGTGCCGCGTTTACCCTTCCTGGTCTGGCCGGTTTGGCACTGACTGTTGGTATGGCCGTCGACGCAAACATTCTGATCTTCGAACGTATAAAAGAGGAAATTAATAATGGCGCTACTGTTCGTATGGCAGTTCGAAACGGATTCCAACGAGCATTTTCCGCTATTGTCGACTCCAACGTCACCACTATGTTGACGGCAGTTATTCTGTATGCGGTTGGAACGGAGCAGATTAAAGGTTTTGCCGTTACCCTGTTCCTCGGGGTTGGATTCAGTCTGTTTACCGCAACCTATGTTTCGAGGACAA
Source organism: uncultured Planctomycetaceae bacterium (assembly GCA_964442735.1). Classification (GTDB taxonomy): domain Bacteria; phylum Planctomycetota; class Planctomycetia; order Pirellulales; family Thermoguttaceae; genus JAUNBG01. Next base: position 24,548 of record CAYUAP010000002.1, read on the forward strand.
TCTTCGAAACAGCGGAAAAAATGGGTTTCATTGGAAAACGATGTGTCTACCCTATTTTGCCGGGACTAAAACCGATATCCAAGACGAATTTCAATTTTATGGGCCAGAGAATACTTGTTTTCAGAATTGCAATTATTCTGGTAGTTATTGGTTTGTTGGCGGTCATTATTCGTGGAAAAGGTATTTTCGATATTGACTTCGTTGGTGGTGTAGAAATTCAAACAGTATTTAAAGAACCACAAAAGATTTCGGATATTCGAGCCAAACTGAAAGAGCTTCCGGATCTGTCTGTCAGTAATTTAACACTATCGAAGGACCGCTATGGTAATCCAGTACAGAACGATACATTCTTTACGATTTGTACTTCATGTCCTCCGAATAAATCGGCCGATGAATATCGTGTTGAAGTGGAAGGCATTTTAAAGAATGCGTTTGGAGAAGCCTTGCGTCACTATACCTTAACATCAAGTATTTCCGGAACGGAAGAAGTTCCGATACCGGGATCTGACGGGAAGAAGGAGACGCATATCCTTGCAACTGTTTCGATGGAACCTCCGATGAGCGGAGCCGTTATAGAAGGTTTTATTTCAGATGAAAAAGACAAAATTCTTCAGGAAAAAGGTCTTGATGCATCAGAAATTGAGAAATTTACGATTCACGCAACGAATTTGGAAGCCATCGAAGAAAATAAAGATGCTCCGTTTAGTGAATGGAAGATAATCATGAACACGTCGGATAAAGCGTTGGCAGAGACAATTCTCAAGGCGACGGAAGTTCAGGTTAATGAAAAGCAGACCTTCGAAGCTTCCAATACGATAGGAAGTTCTGTAGCTGGTTATGCGCGAACACAGGGATTACTGGCCTTGTTGGGAAGTTTGGTTTGTATTATCCTTTATATTTGGGTACGTTTTACCAAACTTCAATTTGGTCTTTCATCGGTTATTGCTTTGGTCTTCAATGTTTTAATTGCCCTTGGAGCCATAGCGATTAGTGCTTGGTTTGCTCCCTTTATGGGATTTGCCGGGATCAGTGAATTCAAGATCGGATTGCCAACCGTTGCCGCTTTCCTGACGATCATTGGTTATTCATTGAACGATACGATCGTTTTGTTCGATAGAATTCGAGAAGTCTATGGAAAGAGTTCTCGTTTAACGGAAGAAATCGTCAACAAGAGCATCAATCAGACATTAAGTCGAACGGTTTTGACCTCTGTTACGACCTTCTTTGTCGCGGTTGTTCTTTATTTCTTCGGTGGAGCAAGTATTCATACCTTCTCCTTTACCATGTGTTTAGGTATTGTTTTTGGTACCTTGGGAACGATATTTATAGCGTCGTCGTCACTTCTGTGGTTGATGAATGTCGATATGAAAAAATCGCAAGGCAATTCAACGCCTAAAAGTAGTAAATAGGTAAAGAATAATGCCTTTATGACAGGACCGCTCAGATTTTATAGTGATATTGATTTGAACGGTCCTTCGTTTTTATTTATACAGTAGATATAGAGGAGAAGAGAGAATGGCCGATACGATTCCTCTTTATTGGATAAACGCGGAAAGTACGATTCCGTTTTTGCTGGAACAAATTAATATTAGTATAAAGAAGCCGATGAAGCCGCCAATGTCGGCCCCCAGTCGTTCTGAACCGCGAGAAATAGTACTGCCACAGGAGGAGAAGGCATTTCCACCGCCACGAAAAGGTTTTTTTCGACGTCTTTTCTCAATATTTGGTGGTCGTGATCCGTTGGAAATGTGTGATCCACGTTTTTTGGATCCCTATGCCACCTACAAGGAGTATAACGAGCATCAGCAACGACGAGAGCGGGAAGAGCAGTATTTTCTTTTTTCACAGATCAAGCCGGTTGGAGATTATGTCCGACTGAAGGAAATAATTCCTTCTATTGATTTATTGGCTGCGACATTTTATCCGGAAGAACTTCTCAATGAACTGGAACAGTATTCGATGGTTGAGGATGTCGTTGAAAGAACGGAAACATCTCTGACCATTCATCTCCACAGTGATTATTGGTCTATTATATATCCACAGGAGTTGGATGGTATCACATTGCGAATATTTACAGTTAAGGAAAATATGTTTGGTGCCGCCATGGTCTGGTACAATTCCTCGGAGGAGTATCGATCCTATCTTCAAAAGAAGGCGGAGGAAAGTGGATATCGATTTGATTTCACCGGATTTTATCAAGGCGAACGTGAAATGAATGTAACAACGGAACGCGAGTTGTTTCGATATCTAAAACTGCCAATGACTCCGGCGGAACTACGTGATCCCACCATGAATTCCTATTGGACGAAGCCTCGTTCCGTCTTGATAAAGCAAGAGGAACTTCAAGGTGATTTACATCTTCACAGTACTTGGTCGGATGGTGTATCTTCTATCGATGAAATTGTTGAATTATCGATGCTTCAAGGCTTGAAATATATTGCGGTAACCGATCATTCCAAGAATGTAAAAGTTGCTGGAGGGATGGATGAGAATAAAATCCTTCAGTATTGGCATCAAGTGGATCAGATCAATCAGCGGCTGGCTATGAATAACCGTGATTTTCGTGTTCTCAAAGGGGTCGAAATGGATATACTGGTAGAAGGTGGTCTGGATTTTTCGGAGGAGATTCTGAAAAAGGCCGATTGGGTTATAGCCAGTATGCACTATGGACTGGATCAACCGCGAGAAATGATACATCGACGGTTTATGGACGCCATGGAATGTCCCTATGTTTCCGTTATAGGACATCCGACCAATCGTCTTTTGAATATTATGGATGGTGTTGATTTGGACCCGGATTTTCTATTTCAAAAGGCGGCGCAATATGGTAAATATCTGGAATTGAATTCGCAGCCGAAACGGCTGGATCTTTGTTCGTTTTATTGTCATAAAGCGAAGGAGTACGGTGTGAAGTTGGTTATCAGTACCGATTCCCATTTACCGGAACAATTGTCCTATTTGAAGTTTGGGATAAATATAGCACGTGCCGCAGGCCTTCAGAAGGAAGATGTTATCAATACGAATTCCTGGAAAAAAATCCTTCAAGAGAGAAAACAAAATATCATGAAATCAAGGGGACAGCAGTGATATTACACCGGTTATTTAAAGGTATTGGCCGTATTTCTTTTATATTGACGATAATGCTGGCCCCCTGGTTTTATGGAGGAGTTCTTCCTGTTCATCAGATTTTCTTTTATCTCGGTATTTTGATTAGTACCATTTCTGCCTTAATGGTACTGTGGACGACCTATCCAGTATTACATGATAGAAATACATTATTACGAATGTGGATTCTATCGATTCCGATGGTTCTGATGGTTTTACTGGGATTTTTGCAGACCTGTTCTTTATCGGATTCGACTCTTAAAACAGTTTCCCCCTATATTCTTGAACTTCGAGAGATGTTTTTTCCGGCAAAAGAGTTGATTCAGCAGAATTTAACAGAAACATTTTTAACGGAGGAGGACAGGTCGAATGTTTCGGGTTGGGGAACGTGTATGACTGTTTATCCGAAGGCAACGTTTCGATTTACGGCCTATATGATAATGATTGTCTGTGCCTTTTTTTCAGCAGGTCTTTTGTTTGAAACATATCAGGCGAAGAAGTTTTTATGGCTTCTTGTTGCGCTTAATGGATTGATTTTGGCTTTATTTGTCATATTAACCAGGGTAAATCACGATCTTCCTTTTTATAGCCAATATTGGCCGGGAGCTGTTATTGGTCCCTATGTCAACAGGAATAATATGGCAGGTTATCTGTGTCTTTGTTTTGGTGCGGCTTTTTTCTTTTTCGTTCTGAACATTTCCCGATTGGGGAAAGACGATAGCGAGGATCGTTTTGATGATGTTGATTTAAACGATTCAAAAGACGGCTATGCCGATGACGAATATGATAGCGAGGAGGAAGTATATCGTTATCGTCTCTCTCAAAAGAACTCCAGATACTACTGGTGGGACCGTTTTTTGGGGGTTGCGGAATCGTTTAACGGCGTTTTGATTATGTCTCTTTTATGTTGTGGATTTATTGCGGCGGCGATATTGTCTACTTTATCACGAGGGGGTAGTGTTGGAATGATCATTGCCGTTCTGTGTGGTTGTTGTTGTATTATGTATCGAAGAAGTAATTTGAAATATTGGTATTTACTGTTAATCATATTACTATCAGTTTTTTATCTTGTTTTTTGGGTTGGTATGGGAGATCGGGTGATCAACCGTATGGATAGTTTTGTTTCCTCGAACGAACAAGAGCAAACAGAGATCTATAATATTGGCACACGTCGGGATTTATGGAAAAGTGCCATTAATATGGCTATTAAGGATTATCAATGGCGTGGTAGTGGTTTGGGGACATGGGATCTGGTTGAATTAAGGGAAAATCAACGTACCAAATATGGTACACAATTTGTTTTTGCTGAAAATATATTTGTTCAAACCTTTGTGGAGGGAGGACTTCCGGGGTTATGTCTATTGGTTTTTGGTTGGGGGGCTTTTTTCTGGATCGGATTGAGAATACTCTGTAAAACGAAATCGAAAACAGACTATGCGTTAGCTGTTGGTTTTTTGGTTTCGTCGTTTGGATTACTTGTAGCTTCATGTTTCGATTTTGGTATTTATCTTCCGGCCAATGCGCTTCTGTACGCTGCTTTATGTGGTAGTTTTGTCAATCAATGGAAGCATCCGGATGATGTTGTCATTCAGGAAGGCAAGACAATAGCGGGGCAATTTATATTCTTTTGGAATAAACGGGCCTGTTGGTGGAACAGTATCGTTTTAGTTGCGTTATTTGTCGGTGGGGTATGGGGATTTCGTGAAATATATCAACTCTATCAATCGGATAAATTACTAAAGCAAACGGTGGTATCGAATGATATCGCGAAGGTTTCGATGGAGTCACTTGATTTGGCACTTTTGGATCTGTCCGCGTTTGCCGATCAATGTTCTGGTGATGCTAAAATTTATAATCGGATGGCCGAGATTTATTTAATGAAGTACCGTTTGGCTGTTTTGGAGGAATGGCTTAAAGAGGATACGGAACGTGCGGCAGAAAATTGGTTTCCATTGACCATGCCGATCTTGTTTTCTGAAAAAGTGTGTAAATATTTAAAAGGGAATTTGACCGTTTTTCCCCGGAGGTATCGTAACAATACCTTTATAAAGCAATATATGCCCCTGGCCTGTCGAGAACTGATACTGGCTTGTCGTTCTACTCCTTTTTTTATGGAAAATCATTTTATGTTGGGGACGATTGTGTCTTTAAGCGGCAATTATTCCTATAAAGAACTTCAGTCCTATATTCACCATTGTGCCGACAATATTTGTTATATTTCAACACACAATCCCATCGTTCATTATCAAGGGGGGCTCCTGACTTATATGGCGGCCGATATGATGGGAGCTCTTAAATATTGGAAAACTTCCTTGTTGATTGATTCCCGTTATCAACGGGGAATTTGGAGTTGTATCAGGGTTCGCATAACGCAGGAAAATATCCCAAATGTTATCGAAAATCTTTTTAACAATCATTCCTGGAAGGAACCGATGACATTTTATTTATCGATTTCAAGGGATAATTTAACTTTTGAAGAAAAGATTTTTCGAAAAGAACTGTTTAACTATATTGAAAAGGTCTTTAATCTCATTTCGGAGGAAAACCGGAATGTTCCATATTATTTGGATCATATTACCTGGTGTCGATCACAAAAGCCGGATGAAAAATGTAATTCTGATTACGAAAAGGCAATTCAAATGGATCCGGAAAATGCGGAAATTCTTTATAATTATGGCTTCTATTTATATGAAACAGGAGATTTAGAAACAGCGCAATCGATTTTAGGCAGGGCTGTTGAGATTGAACCAAAAAATAGCGATTATTATAATATGTATCAAAAAACATTAAAACGTTTGGATCTACGTCAAAAAGAAATGGATTCGGAGGAAACGAAGGAAAAAAGGGAGTGATTGCCCCCTTGTACTTTGGGCGCCTTATTGTAAAATTATTTTAGTGTTTTGTGTAGATTTAATTTTTATTAATCAAATTAGTTCCTTTTCTTCCTTGTTGGGAGGGGAGAGGAACCTATTTTTGCGAAGGTGATGAACGACCAGACAAAAGTACGGATTCAGACGTTGTGTATCGTTAAAATATACGAAACGGATTGAATCGAATCAGAAAGAGAATGAAAAATGACGATTATGAACAAAGAGGAAAAACAGGGAATTATTGCGGAATATCGACGCGACGAGAAGGATACAGGAAGTGCCGAGGTTCAGATTGCGCTTTTAACGAAAAAGATCAATGCGTTGACAGAACACATGAAGCTTAATCCGAAGGATTTTGGAACCCGTCGTGGTTTGCTTCAGATGGTTGGGCGCCGTCGTCGACTGCTTGATTATCTGAAAAGAAAAGATCAGAATGCCTATGTCGAAATCATTAAAAAGCTTGGTATTCGAAAATAGTATCCGTAAAGAAAATTAATTTTACTTTTTTATAAAGAGGATTGAGTTAAGGTCGGGAGTTAGCCCGACTTTAAATAACAGTGGGAATGAAGGTATATTTGGCAGGAACATCCAAAGGGAATATTCTACCTGTATTGTTGAAAACAGGTTTACTGTTGTAGAATTGAGTTGTAAATTCGCATGAGATTCTCTTAATTTTAGCGAAGTTGGCGAAGATTGAAACAGTTTGTTGGAGTAAAAAGAAATTGAGGTAAATTGGGTTACTATATCGATGGGGTATAGTGGACAATTTATTGGGTTAGGAATAATAGTAGTGTGGACGAAGTAGGTTCCACAAGAAGTAGGATTTTTGGACAAGGAAAACGATTCTTTTTCAAACCGGTCTTTGACGCGTAAAGGGCCGGGGTTCCAAGGAAGGTTACAGTGAAGAAAAAGCTGTGTCCAAAATCTTTTTATAGATATTTTATAATTTATTAAGTGGTATAAAGGTTTAGCATTGAAAGTTAGAGTAGAAAAAAAAATAGGAAACAGAACTCTTTGGATAGAGACAGGCGAGTTGGCAAAACAGGCGCATGGAAGTTGTGTATTGGGTTATGATGACACTATTGTATTGAGTGCGGTAACAACCGCTCCGAGCAAGCCGGGATCAGATTTTTTCCCATTGACGTGTGATTATCGCGAACGAAGTGCGGCGGCTGGTAAATTTCCCGGCGGTTATATTAAGCGTGAAGGGCGTCCCGGTCTAAAAGAGATACTAACATCTCGTCTAATGGACCGTCCGATGCGGCCTTTGTTTCCCAAGGGATTTTTTAACGAAGTTCAAGTTTCGGCAATGGTTCTTGCTAGTGATCAAACGATTGATCCCGATATTTTAGCTATGAATGCGTCTGCCATGGCGGTCGAGTTGAGTCCGCTTCCGTTCAAGGGACCATTGGGATCTGTTCGTTTGGGGTTGATTGACGGCGAATTTATACCTTTTCCTGCATACGAACAATTGGAAAACAGTAATCTTGACCTGGTTATTTCCGGTAATATGGATTCTGTTCTGATGATTGAAGGTTTTGCACGGGAACTGCCGGAGCCCAAGATGTTCAAAGCGATTATGACTGCGCATGAATATGTTCAGCAGATCTGTCAACTTCAGATGGAAATGTTGGAAAAAGTGCACCCGGAAAAAATGGATTTCACTCCGGTCGATACATCAGCGCTCTATAATGAATTAATGAAGCGATATTACAAAAAATATCAAACGGCGAAGAAGACCTCGGGTAAATTGGCGCGAGCGGAGGCCTGTAATGCAATTCATGAAGTTGCTGTTTCAGAACTGATCGGTACCATAGAAAAGACAGGAGAAGGAGCATCCAATGATTCTCCATTTTCCGCCGATCTGTTTGAAGTTGCCTGGCACGATTTTGAGGAGCGGGTCGTTCGGGATATTATTCTATCGGAGGAGCGTTTGGACGGACGTGGTATTAAGGAAGTTCGTCCGATTGAATGTCGTGTCAATGTTCTTCCCCGTGTTCATGGTTCCGCAATATTTCAAAGGGGTGAAACACAGGCACTGATTACAGTTACCTTGGGAACGACTAAAGACGAGCAACGTGTTGAAGGTTTATTTGAAGAATATTCCAAGAAGTTTATGTTGGACTACAATTTTCCGTCCTTCTCGGTTGGCGAATGCAAGCCGAATCGTGGAACAGGTCGTCGTGAATATGGTCATGGTGCTTTAGCCGAACGAAGTGTCAAGCCGGTTCTTCCGGAATCAGAAGAGTTCCCCTATACGATTCGTATTATTTCCGATATTATGGAATCGAACGGTTCCAGTTCAATGGCGACGGTTTGCGGCGCAACGTTGGGGTTGATGTCAGCGGGTGTTCCGATCCACAATCCGGTAGCTGGTATTTCCATTGGTTTGGTCAAGGAGCCGGATGGACGTTGGATTACAATTACGGATATTATGGGCGACGAAGATCATTTCGGCGATATGGATTTCAAGGTGGCCGGATCTCAAATCGGTATTACCGGTATCCAATTGGACCTTAAGACGGACGGTATCAGTCAAGAGGTTATTCTTCAGACGTTAAAGCAGGCACGAGAGGCGCGAATCGGTATTCTTCGGAAGATGATTGGGGCTGTTCCATGTCCGGCGGAGCATATTTCCAATTTTGCGCCTCGGGTTATGAAGATTAAGATTGATCCCGATAAAATTGGTGCTTTAATTGGACCTGGCGGTAAAACGATCCGCAGTATTCAGGAAACCACTGGCGCGTCAATTGAGGTCGATAATGATGGTACCGTTTCCATTGCCGCTATTGATGAAGAGAGTGCCAATGACGCCATGAAGGAAGTTACCAAACTGACCGCAACGGTAGAGTTGGGGAAAATTTATGAAGGAACTGTTTCCAGTATTCAGAATTTCGGGGCTTTTATTGAAATTCTACCCGGACGGGATGGTTTGTGTCATATCAGTGAACTCTCTGATGAATATGTCGATGATATTCATAAATTCTGTAAAATCGGTGATCAATTGGAAGTCAAGGTCATTGGAATTGACGACACCAATCGTATTAAATTGAGTCGTAAAGCCGTCCTGCTGGAGAGAAAAAATCAGGTTCAGGAATAAAGAGTCTGTTTTTAACAGACTGTGTCACTGGAGTCGTGACAAAGGCAATGCTGTATAGGTGGTTTCCTAGAACCTGGAACCGGTCCACTATAACCGGTCCACTATACCGACTCCACTATAACCGGTCCACTATACCGGCTCCACTATAACCGGTCCACTATACCGGCTCCACTGTATCTATTGGGTTTTTGACCGATATTGCCACCACGTTTGGTGGTTCTATTGATATTGGTGGTTCTATTGATATTTGGGAATCAATTGATATTGTCTTTTTTCCCATTCTTGTTAAAGGTGGTATTTGAGGGAATTCTGAAAATTTGTTTGCATTGAGCAGGATATTATTCATTCCTGAAACGAGGGAGTCAATCACTTGGAGTAAAATGCGATTTCTGTCAAATATACTGTACGACGTTATAAATTCGGCATTTCCTGGGAGTGGGGACGTCTCGTCCGTATCCTCCAAAACAGTCGTCTCGCTTGTTTTGAAAAATAGACTTTTATAACGACCTTGGATATAATAAAATTATTACCTCGTCATGCGGACAACAGGAAATTTGGAAAAATGCACATATTTTTACGGGTTTGTTGTTGCAAGACGTTATTATTTTCGGTAAACTGTTCCTATTGGTTTGTGGTTTCAAATTTTCTGTTTTTTAGTTTCGGAGGTATGTACGATGCGACATTGTATGTTTATTTTTACAGGTTCTCGCGCCCTGATTCTTCTACTAATGATAATTTTGGGAATGACAGTAGTACCTTTGTTTGCGTCTTCGGAGAATATTCTTTTGGAGGCGAAGGGACTGAAACTTGTTTTGACGAAAACGACGGATGCAAGCGGAGAAGGTATTATGTTGACGTCGTTAAAGAACGAGAACGGTTTAGAATATTTTCCTCCGATTCCCCATCCGATATTTCGTGTTGTACTCCGCGAGACCACAACGAAAAAAGTTTATGATGCGACGACGGTTTCCGGGTGGGAGAGTATTAAGGTTCAGCGGGGGCAAAATGTCAAAGGGGAGAATGAACTGACTATTACACTTGCGAATCCCCGTTGTTGTCCGATCAAACAGTCGGCAACGGTTACGGTTCATATGACGGCTTCTCAAGAGAATCCTGAAATTCGAATGTCCTGGGAAGGGACAACGGCCAATTCGGAAACATCTTTTTGGAGGGGAAAATTCCCTCTTGTCTCGTTTCGGCCATTGAGTGACGATATGACGGGAATTTATCCTTCGCATTCCGGTTGTGTTCGCCGTGATATATTTACCGATAGTTTCAAATATCGTGGAACCTATCCCTCCGGTTTTTCCGCTACCATGTCCTGGATTGCCTATTGGGATAACAAGACGAATAACGGACTTTATGTAGGCATTCACGATCCCTGGGGGAGTGTACGGGAGATCGGTTGGTTGGGAAAGACGAAACAGAATATGTCAACATTTTACGCGGATATTCCCTTTGAAAATATGGGAGTTCCGGGCAATAAACTTAATTCGACAGGTGAAGTTGTCTTCCGTGCATTTAAAGGGAATTGGTATGAAGCGTCACTCCTGTATCGCGATTGGGTTAGTCATAACGCCAAATGGTGGCCGGAAATGGGACCGGAGGGGCGCAAGGATATTCCTCTTTGGATGAAGGAAAACGGTGTTTTTTTGATGATGAGTACCGACCAACGTTGGTTGACACCGAGCCGTCGTGTATATACCCCGCTTAATAAAATGGCGGAAACGACGGGCGCATTTCAGAGTGCGGTCGGTGTTCCCGGCGCCGTTCATTGGTATTTGTGGCATCAGAATGTCTATGATAATGATTATCCGCATTTCTTTCCCGCGAAAGAAGGATTTGCCGAGGAAGTCTTAAAGTTACAGAAGGACAATTTATTTCGTGCCATGCCCTATACGAATGGCCGACTCTGGGATACCCATGATCGTGGAAAAGAGGACTGGAAATTTACCAGGCAGGGCCTGCCCGGAGCTACAAAAAAAGAAGATGGGTCCATCTATTCCGAACAATATCCCTTGGAACATACCGGTAGAGAATCTGATGGTACTCCTTGTGTTCACGCACTGATGTGTCCTGCGACGAAGGTGTGGCAGGATCGTGTTCGCGAAAATGTTTTGACTGCTATGAACGGTCATAATGTTCAAGCGGTTTATATCGACCAGATTGGAGCTGCAACTCCTCTCCTTTGTTTCGATAAAACACATGGACATCCAGTTGGTGGGGGACATTGGTGGCTCGATCAAGGCCAGTGGAAAAGTCTGTCGCGAATACGTCATGATATGCGTCGTGAAGTCCCTGATTATCCATTGACTCCGGAGCAAAAGGAACTCTTCAAAAAGAATCCGGAACACCTTAAAAATCGGATTATTACCACCGAATGTAATGCCGAGGTTTATGCGGCTGTTGTCGATGGTTTTTTAACCTGGCATTGGCAGCAGCCGAATCAGGTTCCCGCCTTTGTCGTTGTTTATGGTGGAGTGATTCCCTTTATCGGACGTGCTTCGGTTGGTGATGCGCTTGCGTTACGAGCTCGTGTGGCCGAAGCCTTGACCAATGGTGAACAGATCGGGTGGTTTGACGCCAATGTCAAGGATGATCCCGAGAAATTCAATTTTATTCGTAATACCCTTCGATTTCGTTATCAGGTGCGTTCCTATTTCTATAAAGGTCGAATGGGTCGTCAACCAAAATTTCTTGATCCAATTCCGAAGATTACTTCGGACTGGGTTTGGTACAATAATACAAATCTTCATATCGAGGACGCTGTTCGTACTTCACTCTGGCGAATAACTGATTACGACCTCGCGCAAAAAGGTGTCGATAAAACGAAATCGGCACTTCTGATTTTCTCGAACTATTCCAAAAAGGAAGTCGTCAGTCGGATTCAATTCGATTGGAAGGAACTTGGCTTTAAACCGAATGAATGTTCGATTCGGAAAATTAACTCGGAGGGTATCTCCAAAGAGAAATTTGTCGTTGAGAGTCTGAATGCTCCCTTGACGTTTCCTCCTGAAACTTCCTGGGGAATTGAGTTGATTGAAAATAATAAATAATAAATAATTTTATAGGGCCTTTTCATTTGATACAATTTTTGATATCATGATAAATTGAAGCAGTTTGTGGTAGTTTTATATTTTGAGGAGTTACGAAAGCTTAATTATAAAAGTGCCGAAGGTAATTTGAATAAAGTTTCATCTTCATATTGATAAAATTATAATAGTTTGATATTGCAATGAAAAAAAAACATTGGTATAATAATGGTTTGTATTTTGGCTGTCGTCAATGCGGTAAATGCTGTATTGGCGAGGAAGGTTTTGTATGGGTTACAGAAGAGGAAATATCCCGACTAGCAGTGATGTGTAATATGGACCGGGCCGAGTTCGAAAGAATAATGGTTCGGGAGGTTTCCGGAAAAAAAAGCCTTGTAGAGTGTTCTAATGGTGATTGTGTACTGTTTGACCGGGCGATAATGGGGTGTCGATGCTATCAGGACCGGCCGGTTCAATGTAGGACCTGGCCATTTTGGCAGTATAATATTCGTTCGAAAGTGGCTTGGTTGGAGACCGCAAACTTTTGTCCCGGCTGTGATAATCCGAATGGAAAATTGTATACAGAAGAAGAAATAGACGAACGGGTTAAAGATACTCCGTTTTAATGATGTATATTAATTTAGGAAAAATATTTGCGAATATATACTCAAGGTCGTTATAAAAGTCTATTTTTCAAAACAGGCGAGACGCCTGTTTGGGAGGATGTGGACGAGACGTCCGTGCTTCCGGGAAATGCCGAAATTATAACGTCGTACAGTATAGGAAGTAAAATATTTTTGTAATTATTTTGTTTAATGTTAATTAAATTATCGAGGAGACATTATGACTTTATGTAATCACCTTCGAAAAAGAGGTTTCACCTTGGTGGAACTACTGGTAGTAATTGCGATCATCGGTATTTTGATCGCGCTTTTACTCCCTGCGGTACAGGCGGCACGAGAAGCAGCCCGTCGAATGCAGTGCACGAACAATCTCAAACAGCTTGGTCTTGGTCTTCACAATTACCATGATACGCACGGACATTTTCCTCCCCATCGAATGGGCGTATCCCAAAATAATGGTAATTATTGGAGTTATAGTCAAGTAACATATCATGTATCGTTATTGCCTTTTTGTGAACAGCAGAACCGTTATCAGGCGATTTTAGGGAAAATAGCCACGAACGGTCAATGGCCTGCTGTAACCTCTGTTGCTGACTATGGTGGAAAAGTTCCGATACCCTATTTATGGTGTCCTTCTGATGGGCAAACTGAAGATCCCTGGTCAAATGGAACGGCTACGAACTATGTCGGATCAACTGGTGATTCGATTACTGTCTCCAATACAGCAGAAAATTCACGTGGTTTTTTTGGTGGTGGTCATGGTTCCTATCCTAGTGGAAGTAATGTTGTCGTTAATCTTGTCTGTCGTAAATTTTCAAATCTAAAGGATGGTTCATAGAATACGATAGCCATGGCGGAAACGTTGAACGCAATAAAGAGCGGGGATCGTGCTATTGCCGGTGGTGTTATCCAATGGGGGGTAACTCCAGGGGCAAGTGGAGGATCTCCCAGTAATTGTGTTCAAACACGTGATACGAACGATATGTTTTCATTCCAATCCACCTATTCTATGGCGAGTGGAATTACCCGTGGATATCTGTTCCAACATGGATATCCGGGCGCCACTATTTTTCAAACTATTTTACCGCCGAATTCTCCTTCCTGCGGAGGAGGACTGTATGCGTCCGGGAATGGTTATTATAGTGCGTCCAGTAGTCACTCGGGTGGTGTCAATGTATTGCGCGCGGATGCGTCTGTTACTTTTGTTGCGGATACTGTCAATTGTGGTAATCAGAATTGGACGGGAAGCGAACCTACCGGCGTTAGTCCGTTCGGAGTTTGGGGAGGCATGGGGTCCATTAATGGTCACGAAACGGTTTCTTTTGAGTAATATATTTATTTTAACTTAACATTAAGGAGAGAATTATGGTATTCAATAATCACCTGCAAAAAAAAGGTTTCACCTTGGTGGAACTACTGGTAGTGATTGCGATCATCGGTATTTTGATCGCTCTTTTACTTCCCGCTGTCCAGGCGGCACGAGAAGCGGCCCGTCGTATGCAGTGTACGAACAATCTCAAGCAGCTTGGGCTTGGTCTTCATAACTACCATGATACACATGGGCATTTTCCTCCACAGCGTATGGGAGTTTCCCAATCTGATGGTAATTTCTGGGGGTATAGTCAAGTAACATATCATGTATCGTTATTGCCGTTTTGTGAACAGCAGAATCGTTATCAGGCAATTATAGGGAAAATAACCGCAACGGGTCAATGGCCTGGTGTAACCTCGGCCACAGACTATGGTGGAAAAGTTCCGATACCCTATTTATGGTGTCCTTCTGACGGCGAAACGGAGAATCCCTGGTCAAATGGAACGGCTACGAACTATGTCGGTTCGAATGGTGATTCGATTACCGTTGGTAATATGTCCGAAAACGCACGTGGTTTTTTTGGTGGCGGATATGGCGCCTATCCGAGTGGTGGTGCTGTCAAAGTTAATATTGTCTGTCGTAAATTTTCAAATCTGAAGGATGGTTCGTCGAATACGATAGCCATGGCAGAAACCTTGAACGCGACGAAGAATGGTGACCGGTCAGTTGCAGGTGGTATTATTAAATGGGATATTACACCGGGTTCAAGTACGGGAGCTCCAAGTAATTGTGTTCAGACACGTGATACGAATGATCTGTTTTCATTCCAATCCACCTTTACCATGGCAGCTGGAATTACCCGTGGTTATCTGTTCCAACATGGTTATCCTGGTTCAACGGCGTTTCAGACAATTCTGCCTCCGAATTCTCCTTCCTGTGGCGGTGGTATCTATGCTTCCGATGCCGGTTTTTACAGTGCGTCCAGCAATCATTCAGGGGGTGTCAATGTATTACGCGCGGATGCGTCTGTTACTTTTGTTGCGGATACTGTCAATTGTGGTAATCAGAATTGGACGGGAAGCGAGCCTACCGGCGTTAGTCCGTTCGGAGTTTGGGGCGGCATGGGGTCCATTAATGGTCACGAAACGGTTGCCTTTGAATGATTATTAAGAGAGATGAATTTGATTTAAAATGCGGTTTACAGCGAAAAGATACGATACGGAGTCGGTTGTTGAACTGACGGTACAAAATGGTGTTATTGAAAAAGCGGTTGAATTAGAAACAAAAGGGGCGTTATCTCCTGGAGATTTACCCTGGATTGGTCCCGGTTTTTTCGATATTCAGATTAACGGTTGTTTGGGAATTGAGTTTTCTTCCGATTCTTTAAAAGAGGAAGATGTTGCCGTATTATGTAAACACATTTTAAATCAAGGGGTTTATCGATTTTGTCCGACCATAACGACCAATTCTTCGGAAGTTATGCTTTACGCGGTAAAGACGATTGTTCGTGCGATAGATCGATATCCGGAATTTCGGGATCTGATTGCTGGAATACATCTGGAAGGACCTTTTATTTCACGTCATGATGGTGCGCGCGGTGCACATCCGAAGCAGTATTGCCGCGAATATGATCGAGGACTGCTTCGTGAATTGATTCAAGCGGGTAGGGGATTGATTCGTATACTAACATTATCGCCGGAATACGAAGGAGCGGACGACTTTATTCAAGAGGTTGTTTCGCAAGGGATCTTAACGGCGATCGGTCACACGAATGCGGATCCGATTCAAGTGGCACGGGCGGTCGATTCGGGCGCTCGTCTTTCAACCCATTTGAGTAATGGAACCAATCATCAATTAGCCAAAGCTGGTAATTATTGCTTCGCGCAAATGGCGGAAGATCGTCTGTATGCCAGTATTATTTGTGATGCATTTCATATTATGCCGATGTTAATGCGAATGATTCTTCGAACAAAGGGTCCTGAAAAAACGATTTTAATCAGTGATCAGGCTTCTGTTGCCGGTTTGGCGCCCGGGCTGTATTCGACGGGACTATGCCATTTGGAGATTATGCCCGATGGTAAAGTGGCGTTGACAGGAGACGATCATCTGTTGGCTGGTGCTTGGTATCCTGTCTCGCGTGGCGTTATGAATATCATTACTGTCGGTAATTTAACCTTGGAACAGGCTATGAATTGTGCTGTTAAAAATCCGGCAATGCTTCTCAATCTGCCTCTCTATTCCAATGGAAACGATGATTTTTTGGCCGTGGGCGCTCCTGCCGATTTTATTATATTTCGTGCCGAGCCCGCACGTTTCAGTAAATGGGGAATCGAAGATTCCGCTGGTTTCCAGCCCGGGAAAATGAATTTCGAACATATAATCTATCGCGGAAAAAATATTACCATTGAGTCAAGTCTGTAAAAAGTCAAGTCTGTGAAAATTTGGTAGATCGCCTTTTTTAGAGGCTTCAGTTTCCACCGTGACAGAGATGTTTGTGACTTGAATGTTTGTGACAGAGATGTTTTGAGGCTCCAAACGAGAGGGGCCGTTTCCCTGTCTCTCTGTCTGTCAAAAAGTAAAAGGTGTCATTCCTGTACAGGGAACAAGAGACTATTTTTTATAGACTTTTTCGGGGTCAAATATTCGTTCGCCTTTTTCGACAATCCCGTCAGGGGTAATTTGACGATAGAAGCAACTTCGGAAGCCGGTGTGACAAGCAGCATCGCCGATCTGTTCCACTTTAAGAAGAAGAGTATCACGGTCACAGTCGATATAAATTTCCTTAACGATCTGAACATTACCGCTTTCTTCCCCTTTACGCCATAGTTTTTGTCGACTTCGGCTAAAATAGACAGCTCTTCCAGTTGCCAATGTTTCATCATAGGCTTTTTCATTCATATAGGCCATCATCAAAACGTCACCCGTTTTTGCCTCTTGGGCAATTACTGGTAGAAGTCCATCAACTTTATCAAAATCGGGACGAATGGTTTCCTTTTTTTCTGGAGTCATTGATAATCCTTTTATCGTTTATTAATTACAGCTTTTCATAAAAATGATAAAAATACAGGGAAGTTTCTTCCTGTTTCCATTTTATCAAAATTGGTAAAATAGGGGATACAGTTAAAATACCTGCGTTCCCTATTAGTTTAATTTCCCCTTAATTTTAGAGGATATTCCCAATATCTTCAAGTGGATAAATCAAGAAATTTATGGAATTAATGAAAATATTGAGTCCATTCGTATAAAAGGACTTTTATAACGGACTGTTTTAATAGGCCTCAATTAAAACAATTCCTGTTGACCATGATTATAAAAGTAACCATTTCCATTTATGAATTAATGATTGTTTGGGAATATGAATCTTTATTTGATATTCGTTAATTGTATGATAAACGACATCTTTACTAAGACGGAGTATTTGGGCTGTTTGAACGCAATTACCGTGACAATAATAGAAAGTGGCTTCAATAAAGCGTAATTTAATATCGGAAATAGTCATGCCAACTCGAATTTTTATAACAGGTTTTCTGTCTTTAATCTCTTGTTCGCTATTTTGAAGATAACTGCATTGTTCATAGCCATTGATAAACGAATTTACCTGTATTACCAGATTCTCAAAGTCTGATGCAAGTAGGTTGAAATCCATGGTTTCCATTTTTTTAATGAAATGATGATCTTTTATATGGACTAAATAATTCATTGACATCTTAAAGTATCTCCTTCAATAGGACGATCCTTCTGAATCTCAATTCGGATTTTATATTGGCGCATTTTATTATAAAGAGTTCTTTCACAGATTCCAAGCATTTTAGCGGCATTTTTTCGATTTCCATTACAATAGTGTAATGTAGCAACGATACTTCGCTTCTCTATTTCCGGATAGGACATACCAACTTGCGCTTCAATTAGGGGAAGGTTTTTTTGGTGCCCTCCAACTTCATTTTCATCATAAAATGAATCATTAAGTTCCCATTCATCTTCTCGAGTAAATTGAGAAACAAATAGACCTTCTCCCTCTGCCGGAAGGGATAAAAGACGGAGATCGGTTTTGATTGAAATGTATAACAAACCCATTCAAAAACTCCTAATCGTACTAAAGGTTTAAAAATATTTAACATATCCAATTTTTGATATCTATTTAAAAAACATAAATCCTATGTATTTCTAATAAAAATATCGAAACTGGAAATGACATGAAATCCCGCTTGGAAAAGAAAAAAAGGAAATTTTGAAAAATATAAATATTACAGTTAAAATAAAGGTTATAACAAATATAGATAAAATATACTTTTGTATTAAGACGCAATGAGCGAAACAAATACAGTATATGTATTTGTTATAGAATTCGCAATAGATCAGTGGGTTTTTATAAAATAAAACGGAATACAATCCTTCTATGGATGAAATCATTTAAATTACCATTATTATAACTAAATCGATAAAAATGTTTTACAGTCATTCATTCCGGTTCCATACTTTTTACAAGACGTATCCTTGAACTTCCAAAATTTCGCACAAACGTAATTTGGCATCGTTGATACGTCGTTTGACCGTACTCTCGGAAATCTCGTATAACGCGGCAATCTCTTTACTGGTTAAATTTTCATAATACATGAATTTTATGAGTTGACGCTGCTCCTCCTGAAGCTTTTCCAGAGCGAAATCAACAGCATCGTGATATTCAATATATTGTAAAGATTCGTCATCAATTTGTCCCTCCCAGAGACTGTTTTCTCTATCATTGTCAGACGTATTCTTTTGGGAGGTACCATGGTTACTCTCAAAACTGTTTCCATTTCGGAATTGTCGGGCCAAATCGACTATTTCACGTTGGATACAGGTTACCGCAAGACTGAAATAGTCTTTTTTGGTTTTTGGCAGTGTCTCTTTGATGGCACGAGACAAACGAATGGCGATATTTTGATAAACATCGTCCGTTTGACTCCAACGATGTACATATTTATCATCGCTTAACTTGTTGTGAATAATGGCACGCAGACGTTCCTGGGTAAATACCAATAATTCATTAAGCGATTCGGGATCTTCCGGATTGAATTTTTGCAAGAGCTCGTTGAGTTGGATCGTATACGAAGGATTGGTCATCGTTGAATCTTTCATGTAAATGATTAAATATGACAATAAACGAACCGTAATGTACTCCTGTCATAACTACATTTTCGGCGGTAATAAAGGTTGTCCACTGTTTGCCTGGATTCGACAAAGGCACTGTCGGAAATATAAACTATGGGAAATTTGCTATTTACCATATTCGGATTCTCCGGATCGATAGCCATGATTACCTATGATAGCATATGTTACTATTACAACATGTGCTACTACGATAACATACATTATAAAGACAATATACATTATAAAGACAATATACATTGTAAAGACAATATGCGATACCGAAATACCCAACTCGTTTGAAACCATACGAGACAATTGACGAGAACGCAGAAACTCCCCAATCATTTGGCATTTGCCAAAGAATGAATTAGTTTGTTTTCGTATTGTTCGTGTTTTTAACATTTTATCGATTTGGCATAATTGTTTATACTGTACGACACTGTACGACGTTATAAATACCACATTTATAACATCCTAAAGTATAGCAGTAAAAGTTTTATTCAGTTCCGATAGTTTTCAATTATTTCCAGATTAAGATAAAATCTTTAGTAATTAATAATATTTAGTTCTAAATTAGTAAATAATAATATTTAGTTCTAAAGTGGATAAATGAAAAGTATTTTGTCAAGAAATAAAAAAACCGTTTGAAACAAAAGAATCAAACGGTTTAAAATCAAGTGATTATAAATCACTAAATAGCATTAGACCAATTCTTTTCTGGAACCAACGAGGGTTCGTAGTCTTTCGGCTAATAAAGTGAAGTCGAACGGTTTTCGGAATGTTTCGTTCACAATAGAACGGTCAAAACTCATGCTGCTTCCTTCGCCATCGTCGGGAAGTAAAATAGCAATTATAATTATTTCTGAAAACTCCTGACTTTTCCTCAGGTTTTGACAAATCTGTAAAGCTTCCGGCTTTCCGATCGAGAAATCGACAACAATACAATCCGGATGAAAACTCTCCGCTTGAATTCCTGCATCAAAACCACTTGAAGCAATAGCTACTTTAAATGATTTTTCCTCTGGAAGTACATGTTTGACATTTTCTATCAGGACTTGATCCTGGGCTACAACAAGGATCTTTGCCAACGACTCGTCTTCGAGACCATAAACAGGCATTCCGTGATCCTTCAGGAATTTAATCAAATAATCACGAGGGATTCGACGATCCTGGGACCCGGGAATTCGATAGCCTTTCAGGCGCCCCGAATCAAACCACTTGCTGACTGTACGAGGGGCTACCTTACAGATCTTGGCGACCTGACCAGTTGTAAAAACTTTCATTACAGGCTCTCCGATTTATTCATACGCTTATATACTAATGTTTCGAAAAAAATCCTTTTCCATCGAAACCTTTTCCTCGTAAAAAACCCGTGGCTGCTCTCCTTAACAGTTCATTGGTCCTTTACTCCTGGATCAAGGATTAACGAAAATGGTTTTCCAACTTCTATATTGAACGGATTCCGATTTAACCGCTACTATGTTGCTTGTTATTATTCGTCCATTTGGTTCTTCCATTATAAATGTATTTTTCCAAAATTTTGGAATAACTAAAAACAACTCAATTTCGCTTGTATTGTCCGTTAAAATATAAAGTCGCAACACCCCGGTTTTATGTATAAAACAATACATAAATCAACACCGGATATTCACTTTACTGTTCTCTCAAACTTTATTTTGCAGGGATGGCGAGGTTTTCCTCGACCATAGTCTCAAGACAGTTCCGCTTTGTGTCGTCTTTAGCATAATCGGTCTTAACGGTAGTATAACTTTAACTTGATTCTCCTATAATTCGGTTTAAAACGAATCATTTTAGTACCCTTTTGCCTATTTGAGAACGGTTGAATTGATTGTAATGATTGTACCTTGAGACCGTTCTTGATATACGGTATTTGGCCTCCTCTTAACCCATTATGAAAGACTGCCGCCATCTTTACGGTAGAGTAAAAGAAACAGAAAAAAGGGGCCCCCCAACAAACTTGTTATCACTCCAACCGGAAGTATGGCCGGATAAATGACAATTCGGGATACCGTATGACAGAAAGCTAAAAAAAAGGCCCCTCCAAAAAATGTAACCGGTATTAAATATCGATGTTCTGTCCCCATTAGTAACCGACTCCAATGGGGAACCATCAGACCAACAAAACCTATCGGTCCGCATAACGACACGATAACTCCCACCAGACAGGACGAGATGATGTATAATATATAATAGAATCTTCGGACATTCACTCCCAACGCAAGAGCTCGTTCGTCTCCTAACAGAAGTATGTCAAGCTCCCGAGCTTGAAAAAGCATATAAAACATAATAAAAAGGGCTAAAAGAGCTAGTATTATTAACTGTCGTGCTGTACAGTTATCGATTCCACCCATGGTCCAACGTAACATTTGAAATGTTCGTGATGGATCCGATATATATTGAAAGCATAAAATCAAACTGGAAAAGAAATAACTGACGGCAATCCCGGCCAAAAGCATTTGAGCTCCCCCGGCCGTATTTCGTCCCCCTAATAAATAGACCAGGATCATTGCCAATATTGCCCCCCCAAACGCAAACAAGACCAAGGGTGAAAAACCAAAAAGAATGAACGTCTGTATCGATAAAACAGGAAAAAGGTGCATACATATAACCGCTCCAAACGAAGCCCCACTCGCTATTCCCAAGGTAAAAGGCGTTGCCAATGGATTACGGAAAACAGTTTGTAATATCAGACCCGCAAGAGCCAAACCACTTCCCGCCAACATGGCTAACAGCGTTTTGGGAAATCGCTCGCCCCAAAAAACTCGCGCATCCGGAGTTAGTAACGTTAACGATTCACCTCTCCAAGGCCCCTGTATAATGACTTCCGGAGAGAGAAACAGACGTCCCGATAGGGAAAATAAAAATAACAGTATTATCGAAGAAAACAGCATTATTCCTATTAGGATGGTTAAATTCCAGGTTCTATTCGGATTATGTTTCATGGTGAAGGTGTTGTTGTGTCAACGGAAACGCTGTCGTTAGTTGACAATAATATTTTTTCCAACGAGGGAAATGCCAGTGGATTGTAGAAAACTATTAAATCGTCTCCCACACAAACAGGCGTTTGACCGTTGGGGACAATAAAACGATCCTTTCTGCGAATCAGTAGAACCAAGGTTCCACCGGGCAAGGCCAGGTCCGCTAACGTCTTTCCTAATATATTGGAGTTTTCGGTAATGTGATACTCAAATATTCTGTCATTGGTGTGCCCTGTTTCTTCAAATTCAATGGGAGAACGAAGACTTTCTCGAACCTTTTTATTCAAACGGAACTGTTTGGCCAACGGCATTAGAGTCTTGCCCTGAATAAATATCGAGGTTAAGACTATAAAAAAGACTATATGAAATAGTTTGATGGAATCGGTGACTTCATAATAGACCGGCATTGTTGCGAAAACGATGGGAGCCGCCCCACGAAATCCACCCCACGAAATCAGGGTCTGTTCCTTCCAGGAATACTTGGAAAATAAAAGACAGATCGCAACAACAATCGGCCGGACAATGATCATGAGTACAAAACCGATAACCACTCCACTAAACCAGTATTTTGCGAGTAAATGGGGAGTTACCAGAAGTCCGAGAAGAAGGAAGATACTGACCTGCATGAGCCAGGCAAGCCCATCATTGAATCGCGCCAGTCCATATTTATAAAGAAATCGACTGTTTCCCATAACAAGTCCCCCTGTATAAACGGCGATTAGACCGTTTCCATGACACAGAGTGGTAAAACTCAAGGTGAATAGAACAATGGCAATACCAATAACATAATAGAGACCTTCAAATTCCAGATTAATATGATTGAAAATCCATATTCCTCCCAAGGCGATCAGCCATCCCATAAAAATACCAATGGACATCTGTTGTAAAAAAGATGGAAGAACCATCCACCATGAACCATGTCCGGACATGATTAATTCCAGAATAAAAATCGTTAAAAAAGCGGCCATTGGGTCATTACTTCCAGACTCAAATTCCAGGAGTGGCTTTAAATTTCCTTTTAAACTAAAACTTTTTGATCGAAACAAGGCAAAAACGGCGGCTGCATCAGTCGATGAAATGACAGATCCCAAGAGAAATCCCCAATAGAATGGCATTCCTAGAAAACAGGCTGTGAAAGTGCCTAATAAAAGTGCGGTCAAAAGAATCCCCAACGTTGCCAATATCATTCCACGAACCATAACCGGTTGGATATCCTTCCAATTCGTGTCATATCCTCCTGAAAATAATATAAACCCAAGGGCAACCGTACCAAGATAACTGGCATGTTCAAAATTTTCATAGGGAATTTTACCAATACCATCCGAGCCCGCAATCATTCCGACCACAAGAAAGACCAGAAGAATCGGTATCTTTAAAACTGAAGAGAGTTTACTGGCAAAAATACCAAGGAATAAAAATATTCCAATTGCTAATATCTCTACGTTCATCAACCTTTCCTTGTTATTACTTAATTGTGTTTTTTTGTTTGACTCTATACAATTCTAATTATAATATCCCTTTGTATTTCGTCAAGCGGAAGAATTTTGAATAAATATAGTTCGTAAAATCTTGCCTATATTACTTGTCTTGCGATTTCGGAGTAATTGAAGGAAGAAAATTTACCCATCCAGAAAGTTTTATTGATAAAATCCAAAAAAAGACTCTTCCCAAACTAATCTGATAGCCGAAGATATATTTTGGATAGAGACCCTGAAAGGGTTTTTCCTGTAAACAACGTTAACAATATATAAGACGAGAACAGTTTAGTAAAAGAACTGTCTCTTGGCAGGAGGAAAGGCATGCGACGTTTGTTCGTACCATTAATGTTCGTTCTCATATTTGCGGCCGGTGAATTGACCGTTCGTGCTGACAATCAAGAAGAGGCGAACAAAATAGCCCGTATTTTGGGCACAAAATATCCTCAATACAATATTGAGGTGGCGTATCAGGACGGCAGAGTCCGTTTACGCGGTGATATTACTAAAGAATCGGATCGTACGGAGATTACCCGATTTGTAAAGCAGATGCCTCAAGTAAAGAACGTATCCGATACATTTAAAGTATCCGCACAAGGACAATCAATAGCGGCAATGGATCCACGAGTCGTTCCGCAACCTTCCATGTTGCCGACCACACTTCCTTCGAATCGTACGATTGCTCAAGGAAAAGTGGTTTCTGTTTCGGGAGAGAAACCGACTTCAACGATAACCAATACAGTTCCGGCAGTCGGTAATATGGTAGCTCCAGTTGTTCATGGCGGAGCTAATGTTCAAGGCGGTGATGTTGCGGGTATTCCCACGGAATATATGGCTCCACAGGGTGTTCCGCTTGTACCGGGGCAAAATGGGCAGGCTTCGTTACCAAATCATGCTTGGCCGACCTATGCGAATTATCCAAACTATTCGCAAGTCAGTTATCCTAAACAGTATGGATCTGGTGCGTTCCCCTATGTTGGTCCCTTCTATCCCTATCCGCAGGTTCCACTCGGGTGGAGAAAAGTGACAATGGAATGGCATGACGGTTATTGGTGGCTCGATTTCAACGATGGTTCAAATTCCGGCCCCTTCTCACCTCTGTTCCGACAGCCAACCAAATATCGTTAATAGTTTGTTATTAACATATTTAGGGGGATTTCAAGGACGAGTCCCGTCAAGCTAACGTTGTTTGAAAGGATGGTTGAGTTGTTCAACCGTCCTTTTTCTGTTTTCTTGTACTTTTTTCTGCCCCTGTGTGAATTTCATGGATATATTTCCTGCTGTTCACTTGGTGTATGATATAATCTGTTTTCTGACAAGCTTGGAACGTGACCGCTTCGTCTATCTCTTCAATACAGGTTTCCGTCTGTTAGGTCCATTCAATGAAATACAAATGTTTTGTCCACTTTTTCCATAAAACAGACCTCTTTATGTCTTGTTTTGCGATGATAATTTTCTTGCTTTTACCACTAGCCTGTAAACGTCAGGTTTTTTTTAATTTGGATTGAAGAAAAGTATGACTCTTTTTCGATAATAATATTAGGCCAGGGGCAAAAGTGTCCTTTTAAATTTAAATAGATATATAAAAGTAATTCCCAGGGGGGGATAAGCCCGTTTCCATTAGTATTAGTGGAACGGGCTTTTTTTAAACGGAAATGAAATTTGTGATAGAGAGTCATTTAAAAATACCGAATCATATCGCTATTATTATGGATGGTAATGGGCGATGGGCACAGGAACGAGGTCTTTCACGTATTGAGGGCCATAAAGCGGGTGCCGAAACAGTTCGTTCTGTTATTGAAATGACCGCTAAACTGAAAATTAAACAACTGACGCTTTATTGTTTTTCTACAGAAAATTGGAAAAGACCTCCAGAAGAAATTAACGCTCTTTTTATTTTACTCAAATTTTATTTAGAGGAAAATCGTTCTCTTTTTCTTCGAGATAATATAAAAATAGAAATAATAGGACGCCGTCATAGAATTCCGGAAGATGTACTGGAAGTGATGGATGATGTTATTCATGTAACTGCTGATAATACAGGATTGGTTCTTCGACTGGCAATTAATTATGGCGGCCGCGCGGAATTAGTGGACGCGTTTCAAAAAATGATTCAGGATTATCATTCATCTTTACTGACTCCGGAAGATATTACAGAAGAAACGATATCAAACCATCTCTATACAACAGGGTATTCTGATCCCGACCTGTTGATTAGAACGGGTAATGAACATCGATTAAGTAATTTTTTATTATGGCAGGCCAGTTATTCAGAAATATGGTTTTCAAAATGTTACTGGCCCGATTTCGATGAAAAAGAATTTCATGCTGCTCTTGATTTTTACGCTACAAAAGAACGCCGATATGGGGCCGTCTCAAAATAAAAATCAGCCTTTATAGAGTTTACGATCCAAGGCGGGAATATAATTGGTCCAATGGGTTCCTGCGGCAGGATCTTCCAGTATTCTCTTTTCGAACTCGGCTAATTTTGCATCCAACGAGTCCAGATAATGGAGGACAAGAGCTTCCAGGGTCATGGGTAGTTTGGGACTTCCGTTTTCCAGTGTTCCATGATGTGAAACCAGGAGATGTTTGAGAAGCATGGCTTTTTCTTTATCGAATGGTTCGCCAGTCAGTGTTTCCGTTTCTTTAATCTTCTCGACGAGCAGTTCGGATGCTAGAAGTGGATGTCCGAGCATTTGACCTTCATCGGTATAAATAAAACAGTCGTTATATCCGAGTTCCCTGATTTTACCGGTATCATGTAGAAACGCCCCGGTCAGAAGAAGGTCCTGATCCAGACGTTTTCCATAAATTGCTGTTGTTTTTTGTGCCATTTCCATGACCGACAGTGTATGTTCCAGGAGTCCTCCTTTATAGGCATGATGCAACTTGACACCAGCAGGAAGACTTGTAAATAGTGACATAAACTCTTCATCGGCCAGATAACAGTCAACAAGATTCAGCAGCTCCGGTGTCTTAATCTGACGAAGCATTTCCTTCAAGCGTCGAACCATAGCGGGAACATCCAAGGACGCACCTCGAGAATAATCTTCCGGTTGAATTGTTGCAGGATCAACTTTAGTCAATTTTTTGGCGATAAACTGAAGTGAACCCAAATAACGTTGGGTTGTTCCTTCGCAACGAATGTAATCACCTTCGGAAAAGACTGTAAAATCTTCTTCTGAAGCGTTCCAAAAACGTGCGGACAACGTACCTGTCCTATCGGATATGGAAAATTGGATATAGAGATTACCATTTTTATTCGGACGAAGTGTTTTTTCTGTTACCTGATAT
Source organism: uncultured Planctomycetaceae bacterium (assembly GCA_964442735.1). GTDB lineage: Bacteria > Planctomycetota > Planctomycetia > Pirellulales > Thermoguttaceae > JAUNBG01. The sequence continues at coordinate 51,491 of CAYUAP010000002.1, forward strand.
ACTTCGTCAATTAATTCGCTTTCCTTAAGTTGGTTGATAAAACGACGTCCCATCCTATTTCCTTCCATTTAATAATGTACAATTTAATAATGTGTAAAAATAAAAATAGGGAACGAATACCCATAGAGTAACGTTCCCTAATATGAATTAAAGATATTTATTTGTTCAGAGCCTGACGGACTTCTTCCAGATGTCCGGAACTGCCGAGCATTTCATTTTTGTGAATAATATAGGACGCATAGGCGGGCATGAAGATCTTGCCAGGACCGCGAAGATCGAATTCAGCCGGCTTGTCGCGGAAAAATTCACGATGAATTGCACACCAGACTAAACGACCGTCTGTATCAATATTAATCTTGGTAACACCCATTTTTGCGGCTGGCAGATATTGTTCCTCTTTAACACCACTAGCATTTTTGAGCGCTCCGCCCGCATTATTGATTCTCTCAACCCATTCCTGCGGAACTGAAGAACTTCCGTGCATAACCAATGGGAAATTCGGCTTGACTTCATTGACTTTCTCCTGAATCTGTTTCAAGACGTCGAAGTGCAGTCCCTGGGTCCCGGAGAACTTGAAGGCACCATGTGATGTTCCAATTGCAACGGCTAGTGAATCAACCTGGGTCTTAACGACGAAATCTGCGGCTTGCGCTGGATCTGTCAATTTAACACTTCCCTTGACATCTTCCTCGACACCGCCGAGTTGACCAAGTTCCGCCTCAACGACGATTCCTTTGGCATGGGCACGGTCGACAACTCGCTTGACTATCTCGACATTCTTTTCGTAGGGTTCATGGGAGGCATCGATCATAACGGAACTATAAAAACCGCTATCGATACAGTCGTAACATACTTCTTCTGTTCCATGGTCGAGATGAACAGCAAAAATGGCTTCCGGGAAAACTTTGTCTGCAGTTCGAATCATTCCTTCCAAAAAGGCCTTGTCCGTATAGGTACGGGCACCACGAGAAATCTGTATGATAAACGGAGCACTCTTTGTCGCATCACTGGGATCTTCGTTCGAAGCGGTCTTGCCAAGATTACCACGGAACAATCCGACCAATTGCTCGAGATTGTTGATATTATAGGCACCGATAGCGTATTTGCCGTAGGCCTGTTGAAACAGTTCTTTTGTGGTAACAATCATTGTTTATCTCCTTTATATTTGCTCTTTCCGGCGGCTCTGTTCGTCCCATGATGAACAAACACCGTTGTTAAAACTAAATCATTATTTTATTTTAACATAATATTTTCCCCTTACTAGGGGTCAGATTTATCTTCATTACCGGAAACAGAATATGGAGTGTGCCTTTTTAAAACAGGTCTTTTGGATGATGTTAGGTCCTGTTTACTATCTATTACAAGTTTAAGACTAAAAAACCGAAAAACGTAAAATACAAGTTTCAGGAATTCTTCTGTAGGAATAATACTATCCTGCAGGAATAATATTCTCCTATTGGTATAATAATGCACCTTTCATGTAATTATTTTTAAAGATCGAATGAATTAAGTGGAATTTCTTCACTGGAAAAAGGGGATATTTCACTTTCAGGAGAGGTTCCGCCTGACTCTTTTTGACGGAGTATTTCGAGCTGTTCCAACGTTAAAACGGTTGGAAATGAAGGATCGGTTGGTGGTACCGTGGCAATTGCACTAATACGGGCAATTCCCGTTAATCCGCGCAGGGCAATCTCGGCGTAATATGGAGCTTCCTCCGAATTGCACAAAATAATAACCGCCTGACTTGTTCGACCATTGGGGTAGAAAAGAATCGGTTCGGACCATTGTGATACCTTGGTTTGATTTTCTTCTTCTGGATGCAGGGATCCTATAAAAGAGGAACCCAGATCGAGTTCGATTTCCTGTTCTGTCTCCACACTCTTTTTTTTCTGGAGATTTGCAGGCGTCATATCAGATACCAGACCGTTCATAAAGAGTACACCATCGGGCAGTATGGCCCGTTTCGATTCCGCAGTTCCTGTGGATACGACAACTTCGGTTCGACTCTCCGTTGTCATTGTTTCGGAACTTTTTTTGTCTGGTTGTATATTTCCTTCCTCCAGAACTGTATCCGTTGGTGTTTCGGTTAAAAGAGAAGATTCTTTCGGTGCGGTTAAGGTGGAATTCGTATTGGTTTCGGTTAATGTACTATCGCTAAAAATAGAAGAATTTTCATCCATCGTGTCTGTTCCCGGTGTTTGAAGGGAACCGGCAATTCCTGATGCCGTATTCGACTGTTGATATCGATTTTGATAGATCTCCTTCGGAACGATTTCATATTCACCAGTTCCCTGACAATAATGAAAAATATAGGGAATGCCGGTTTTCATGGCGAGAAGACGCGTTTTATGAAGTTCCGACTGAAGTGCCAGAACACCACTTTTAAAAGTCGCTTTTTCATAGGAACGATGTAACGATGGTAATGCCATGGACATCATCATGGCCATTACGGCCATCACAATTATTAGTTCCAGAATTGTAAAACCGGAGCGTTTGTCCATTATATTCCTTTATTTTCATATTTCAATATAAAGTAACAGGTCGTACTGTATTTTAGTAAAAGCAGGCATTCCACCTGCTTTTACCGGCCAGGGACAAGAGGTCCATTTCCCTGTCTTCCGTGTGATTTAATCGTCACACACAACACGGAATCCAACGTTAAATACGCGTTGCCATGTTTCATAATCACGACGCAGGCCGGCACGACCCCATTTTGGACGATCACGCCAGGAACCACCCTTCGCAACCTTCTTAACCTTGAGATCGCCCGTGTTACGCCCGTCATCGTCTTTATAGGGGTACGACTTGTAGTCCGATTGTGTCCATTCGGCCACATTCCCCAGGATATCATAAAGACCCCAGGGATTCGGCTGATATTGAGCTACATTACAAACCAGCATCTGACCATCGTTCACACTGTCAACACGTGGTATGAACGCTTCCCAATCCTGATGTTTGTATGGCTGTGGATCGATTCCACGAACGACAAAGAGACGTGTACTTTCATCGGCCAGATTCTCGAACTTCGCGAAGTCGGCACTTAAATCACCAAACCACATCGGTTTTTCACTTCCGGCTCTAGCCGCCCATTCCCATTCCGCTTCGGTCGGAAGACGGAATTTTTTACCTGTCTTTTCACTCAACCATTTACAGAAATCGGTCGCTTCCTGCCAACTGATTCGAATAACCGGCTGGTTCGGCAGGTTCGCTGGATAGCCCGGTCGGGTATGGTCTTTATTCCATTGATCAATGTAACGACTGTCATGTTTCGCATCGTATAATTTATACATCTCGTTCGTGACTTCCGTATTCATCATCCAGAAGGGCTTCTTCACCGAAACAATCGAACGTGGAAGTTCGTCATTAAAGCCCCCGTCGTCTCCCATCACAAATTCACCAGCGGGAATTCGAACCAATTCCAGCTTGATTTTATCCGATAACGCTATTTCCTTCTTCGTTTGATCTTGAAGACTTTTGGCCTTGGCAGCGTCGAAACCCCACTTTTTAGGCGAGGAAAAATCGGGATCCGGCTTTTCAGGAGGTGGAATGAATTCCGCTCTCTTGACAGTTTTTGTGTCAAAAGTATCACTTTCGTAGTCGAGATCGAGCCCGGCATACATCTTCTTAAGACCCACATATCGGTCGGCCATCTTCGTTATATGTTCCGGTTCGCGGTATCCGTAGGAAACTTTCTTTCGTGTTTCCATTGGCAGGGATTGACTGATCTGCATCCAGGTACCAAAATAGGGAACATTCAAGTCGATCCACGAATAGATTTTTCGCCAAGCTTCTTCGTCCAACTGGACGTTATGATGACCTTTACGGAGCATTTGAACCAATTCGGAGGTCGAAACATGATATTCCATGGGCTGGAAGACATGAATATCGCTCTCTGGTCCTGACCGTCGGACATAACCTTGAAGTGCATGATACGAGTTGGAGAAATAACGAGGACCTGGTGTTGTGTCCGCAAAATTGGGCCGCTCCGGTTTTTCGCCATTATGGCATCCCACACAGTATTTATCCAGAATCGGTTGAATTTCATTATCGAAACAGAAGGGACGCTCTTTGCCGTAGAATTCAGATATCTTGTAGGGTTTGACTCGTTGTGCCTGGGTCTGTTTAACCGGGGAAACGGAATTTTGTTCTTCATGACATCCGATACAGGAACCATTTTCGCCCGGCATACCAACGAACCAGGAACGCATAACCTGAACAGCGGCACCATTTTCATCCAAAGGCTGAAGGACGAGCGGAGTGTTCGACGGAATCTTGAACGTGGCACTGCCATCCGGGAAGACCGGAATTTCACCTAAAATACGACGGGCATCCCAACAACTCTCAACTCCGAACATATCATGACCACCAATTCCACGATAGCCATAACTCAATGCGTAAACACGTAATTTCTTTACGGTTCCGACCGGTACGTTTGGAAGTCCTTGACCAAAATAGACATCGGTAATAAAGACAGTCGATTCCTTTTCGCCTCGAACGGTTCGGTCCGGAATAGTCTGTGGTTCATTCTGCTCCAAAATCGGAGTCGGTTCATAAAGTCCGAAACCGGGCTCCTCGCGTAATTTGACCATGTTGTCAAAAATATCGACGAGATAGATCGACCACTGATCGGAAGGATTGATTCGACCGGTGACTAAAAACTGTTCATCAGAAAGAGGGTAGGGGAACAGGAATTGTGGCCAGGAATCACGGACCAATTGGTCGGCAATAACCGGTTCCACTTTCTGCCCATAGCCCGGTATGCGCTGGACAACGCCATCGGCCTCGCGACGTCCTTTAGACGGATCGAAAATAACCAGTTCTCCGGAACGTGCGATACCATGATGTCCGGATACAATGCCGACAAATTTCGACGACTGTCCCGGTATTGGTTTCGCGTAGAATAAACTGTTGGGCCAGAAGGAGCCACTACCGTAATGTTCTACCTGATTGGTTCCGTCCGGATTCATTGTCATCATAATTCGACTGAAATAATGGGGGATATCAATATACTCCCAACGAAGATAAAGAATACGTCCATTTTCCAGAATGACCGGGCACCAGTCCTGGTCTTGCTCGAAGGTCAATTGGCGAACCGATTTACCATCAGGTTCCAGTCGATAGATATTACCGACAACATCGGATCCCCCGATACAGGGAACGCCCATCATGGACGCGGAAGAAATAAAGATTGTCGCTCCATCCGGAACATAACATCCTTCGACATTATTGATATCACCTCCCATATCAGGGGTTATCTGTTTCAGGGAACCATCGCCCAGATTACATTCGAATATCTGCCAGGTTTTATTGTCGGCAAGCGAGGTGACCAGACATTTATCGGCATTCCAGTGGAGTGAAATATCACCGATAAAGGAATCATGGGGCGCCTTTACCACTTCTTTAAGAGGTGCAGTCAATTCTTTCATATTTATATAAACGAGCGAATCACCATATTTTGCGTCTCTATTCCGACTCGCGTTTGAGATCCAGTTGTTCATGAGAGCGGAACTTTTCGATTTTCGCACGAGAATTTTATCAAATTCAAGGACCGGGTTACTCAAGAGGACTTCACGACGGAAGGCATCGTATTCCTTGCCAACGGCAATTGCTTTGTCAACGTCCTGTAGTGATTCCTTGATGCGTTTTTCAAATTCTTGCCAACGCTGTACATATTTTTTATTTTTGTATTCGTCCGGATATTTATCACCAAGATCGTCGATCGCTCTTTTTAGCGCTTCCGGATGCTCCATTGCATAGGAGACATCAGACCCTAACTGCCGAAGAAGTTCTGTTTTGACCTGATGTCGTTTGAGTTCGTTTTCCCAGGCTTGACGTTCTTCCGGAGTTTTGAACAAGACGGCAGGATCGCCGATAACCTGTAATTCGAGATAGCAGGACGCATTGGTTGCGGGTGTTTTTTCCTTGGCAGGATGTGAAGCCCATGCTTGATAGGTTTCCCAAATACGGAATTCGATCCAATCGTATTTTTCCTCGACCAGATTTTCCAGAGTCGGATTCTCTTTTTCGAACCAGGTGGAAAACGCTCCGTTGTTACCCCCAATAACACTGGAACCGGAAGTAAAAGTTGCCTTTTCCGGGAACTGTGGCTTTGTACCCGGATTTTTTTCATTGTTGGCCAAACGGATTTCAAAATCCTGATTTGCCCGGGTATCAATATTACCTGTAAACAGGCGAATACTCTTGATCGTTTGTGGTTTTCCAAGATAATAAACGAGTTTGGTCGGCTTGCCACTAATAAAAACTCGACCTTCGGCACCAATTTTACCAACGGATGAATCGGTTAAAAGAGAATTGGTATTTTCAATACCCCGAGCTTCGGGAAATACCAACAGATTTAAAGGCGCGTATTCCAGAACGGCCTTTTCCATTTCATCGAACGCGCCCTGATCATTTCCCCAATGGCGTGTTTTCATCTTGACATCCGAACCCAGGACAACAACTGCCTGGCTGATTAAGAAAAAGGAAATGAAAAATAACAGAAATGCTTTACGCATGAAAAAACCTCTTTCATTGGGCGTTATTTGTTAATGTTTTCAAGTTCCGATCATTCCAATATGATCGGATTTATTAGGATTATAAACTCCAGAACGATTCTGAAAATCTCCTGGGAATACCAATGTCTCGTCGCACTTTCCTTCTCTTCCAAAACAGGTGATACACCTGTTTTGAAAAGAAGAAATTTAAAACGACCTTGAATATAAACGGCCTTGAATATAAAAGAACCGCCCTCTCTATTGAAACCACAGGTCTGTTGGATTATTTGTGGTATCTATACTGTCTTTATATCTATACTGTCTTTACATATTGTCTTCATATACTGGCAAGTTGGCAGGAATTTGTTCCTGTTCAAGCTGTTTACGGCTGTGCGGGCTGTGTTGGCTGATTCATATTGGGCATTGGTTGATTCATGTTCGGCATCGGTTGATTCATATTCGGCATCGGTTGATTCATATTGGGCATAGGCTGATTCACAGGTTGATTTATACCAGGTTGTCCCATTCCCCCGGCTCCGAACGGGTCTTGGGGATTCTGCATTCCTCCTGCTCCGGTACTAAACGGATCTTGCATACCATTAGCTCCGGTTCCGAATGGGTCTTGAGGATTCTGCATTCCGGCATTGGGATTCATGGGATCTACAGGATTGGTATTAGTATTCTGCGGATTGGCCACGGTTTCATTCGGATCCCAGTTGATAATATCATCTTCATTACCTTGATCGTCTGTTTTATTGGGACCCAAGGACCAAATTGCCGGTTTTTTCCCATTCCCTTTATTGGTAGGCCATTCATATTTATAGGGATTTCCCCAAGGATCTGTAGGAATTTCTTTTCTGTCTAGGTATTTACCATAGGAACGAGGTTGGGCAGGAGCTGTTGTAGCACCAGGAGAAGTACCATTCGTCGTGGTATTTCCAGTTCCCAAGGATCCGGTCACTCCCATTCCGCCCATGGGATCCATGGCAGTTGGGTCCATGTTCATATCCATACCACCCGTTGTGTTCTGTGTTCCTGGAGCCCCGGGCATTCCACCCATGGTATTCTGCATTCCACCAGCTCCTGGCATGGTTCCAGCTCCTGGCATGGTTCCAGCTCCTGGCATGGTTCCGGTTCCTCCCATTCCTCCCATGGGATCCATGGCGCCTGCATCCATACCACCCCCCATTCCCATAGGATCGGCGGCTGTATCGCCACTTGTTGTTTGCGGAAGTGCATTGACTTTTCCAACCAAGAGATCGAGACCCTCGTTTGTCGTTGGAAACCGTCTATTATCCACTTGGAACATTTTTAAAGCATCGTCAAATTCACTGATTTGAATTGTGGTAGATCGTATCATCGCCTTTTCATAGGATGACCATATAGAACCTCCAATAATTCCTATCAATACAACTAAAATTGCCATTACAATGAGCAACTCTATAAGGGTAAATGCCGTCCTTTTCATTTTTTATATACTCCTGTCAGGTGGGATTTAGGTGGTTTTATATCTATTTGTCCGATGATCCGTTTGGTCCAATGATTCATTTGATTCAATGATTCATTTGATTCAATGATTCATTTGATTCAATGATCCGTTTGATTCAATGATCCGTTTGATTCAATGATCCGTTTGATTCAATGATCCGTTTG
>CAYUAP010000002.1:59737-88006 GCA_964442735.1 uncultured Planctomycetaceae bacterium
TGATCCGTTTGATTCAATGATCCGTTTGATTCAATGATCCGTTTGATTCAATGATTCATTTGATTCAATGATCCATTTGATCCGATGATCCATTTGATCCGATGGTCCGTTTGGTCCAATGATCCGTTTAGACCTATGATCTGTTTGGTCCATTGGTATCCGATGACAACATCAGAGTATCTCTTCGGAACATCGAAGACAGCAAGTGGAAAACCATGTTCCTTTAGAATCCACTTCAGATTGATTCAATCGATAATGATCGCCGGTCGAAACGGTGAATTAATTGTATCCATAACCGTAGCAGTCCCGAACGTTATACCATTAAGGGATTCTAAAATTTATTTATAGGTAATTTACATTGAACAGAAGAATTTTTCGAGTTTGAAATCAAACACTTCAATCACGAAAATAATTCCTTCATTCAATTATGATGATTATATTCGATTTTTTAAGTCAAGGAAAGAGGAATTTACCCTAAAGTTCGTTTTTTTATTCAAGAAATAGTATAAATTTGGCCGGAAATTCTATTTTGATCTTGTCAAACTGTCACTTTATCATATATAATAGTGGTTATATATGGTTTGACTTCCATCAATCTGTAACCCTAAAGAATTGGAAAATGTATCCGATGAAACAGTATATAAAGAAATTTTGTATCCATCCCCAAAATCGAGGCCTTTTTTTAGCCGGTTTTGGTTTGTTGGCGTTTCTTTTGGTCAGTTTTGGTCTAAAGGTCCAGGAAACAGCGGCTCAAACGACTAAAGAGGTCCAGAAAACAGTGGCTGAAACAGTGAAAGAGGTTCCGGGTACTGCCAGTTCCGCAGTGATTCCGGACGCCAAACCCGCCGCAGTTCCGGCATCGTCTTCCGTGCCATTTCCCGCAAATGCAATGCCCGGAGCCAATATTCCTACTCCCGTAATGCCCGGAGTTATGGAGAACGCCCCTGTTATGTTTAAAGGAATGCCGGTTAATGCGTCTGTTCTTCAACATATGAAAAATGAATGGACCTTCCAGCTTCAGCAAATTCAACAGATGCTTCGTTCCTTGCAACCACAGGATGAACAACTAGCAAAAACTCTTAAAGAGCAGCAGGCGGAAATCCTTAAAGATCTCAAGGATGTTAATGAACAATTGGAAAAAATGGGGCCTAACGCCGCAACAAGTGAAATGGATCCTCTTTTTCAAGGAATTTTGGACGAAACACAACGAAAAATGGGCCAAATTCCCAATCCGAACACTAGCTCGGTTCCGGCCAATAATCCACTCGCCGCACTTAATCAAAATAACAAGGCAAATGCCGCTGGAGTTCCCCTTGATAATAATTTAACGGGTCTTGATTCCGGCCTAAATGCAAATGCTGCCGCAGATTCCGAACAAAAGATTAAAAAAGTGGAAAACGCAATCATTCTTCTTCGAGAAGCGGGGCTCCCTCTATTGGCCAATCAAGCGGCCAATCAGATTCCCAATCTCCTGAATCCCGCCTTTACTGAAGAACCTCTTAATACTGGAATCAATCCTCCTGTTCCAGGGTTAACCGATATTACGGGCGCCGCAAATCCCTATGAACCATTACCATCCAAAGAAGTGACCGAATTAAAAACGCTCATTTCCGAATTAAAAGGTCAGTTATCGCAAATGGCAAATGATCTAACAGATGTTCAGACCCAGCTTAAATTACTCAGTCGCCAGATTGTTCAACCTGCTGTGGCTCCTGTTACTCCTCAAAAATAATTATAGAAGGGATTTCCCATGGCAAAAGCTATTGAATTGCAAGAGAAAGATTTCGAGACCGTTGTTCTTCAATCAGATGTTCCGGTTTTAGTCGATTTTTGGTCTCCTACCTGTATACCCTGTCGTGCCATTGCACCTATTCTGGAGGCGTTAGCTGAAGAATTTGAGGGAGAAGCTAAAATCGTTAAAATCAATATATTCGAAAATACCGATGTTGCTGGACATCTTGATGTCAGTTCCCTTCCAACTTTGATCCTTTTTAATAAAGGTGTCATGGTCGAACGATTGGTCGGTGCGCAAACTCAAGATCGGTTAATTGAATTATTGGAAGAATATGTCGGATAACAAGAGATGTTTTTCTTCTATCGGGTAACTAATGGTTAGAATTTCCTTAATTAGGAGTGTCTAACCATGGTTGATCGGATTTTCTATTTTCGAGGTCCGGATGTATCCATAAACGATTTTTGTTAAACCGCCATTACTCCGTTACTATACTCAAGGTCGTTATAAAAGTCTATTTTTCAAAACAGGCGAGACGCCTGTTTTGGGGGATGCGGACAAGACGTTCGTGCTCCCAGAAAATGTCGAATTTATAACGTCGTACAGTATATTATTAAATTACTTCTCTATCACCTTTTTTATTAGGATCGGTATCTTTTATGGATATTAAGGGGCATTTCGATAATGGAGAAGTGTAATCGTTTCGTCATCACTTGTACATAATTTTGCAAGTGCTGTGGCTCCCAGGGAGTTGATCCAGACTGCTTTTACGTTGGTATAATGTTGGTGACAGAATTATCCAAAGAGACAAGTGCTCTTTAGTTTTCAATAATACCCGAAAATTTTTCCTGTATTCTAAAACAACTGTCAGTTTGTTTTGGACTTTTATAAAAAGATGGAGCTTCAATAGTATGGACATATACTGTCCAAGTCTGTTTGACAATAGAACAATTCCATATATGATTATATTATATTGAGTTTAGGATATAGTACCATTTAAAGGTATTTCCATGATTATTTTATAAATAATGGTGCGGAAAATGGTGATATCCATCATGATAGAGAACAATATATAATATACAATATATAATATAGGGAGGAGTCCGATAATGGTAGTACTGGTTACGTACGATACAGACCTGAATACACGGGAAGCACGTGAACGTTTACTGCGAATTGCGGATATATGCGGGCATTTAGGTAATGGACATCGAGTTCAAAAAATGGTTTTTGAATGTAAATTTGAACCATTTATATGGCTTTCTTTAAAAAACGCTCTGATGAAAGAGATCGATCCCCGAAAAGACAGTCTTTGCTTTTATTTCCTTGAAAACGATTGGCAAAAAAGAGTTGAATATTATGGAATTACAAGGTAAATAGTTTTTCCAGTTTCATAATAGAACCTTGGCCATGTCCTTTATCAGGAAAATGGAATCCAATGATACATTGGTAACAAGAAGTTAATTTGCCAAAAACAGTCCCATACCGTGTAATATTTATAATTCGGTATATTTATAAAGAATGTTTACATCGGAGTTCACCTGGCCTACAAATGATATCATCCACTTTTTAGATGTAAATAATCGGATATCTTTTTCACGGGATTCGTCCGTAGACCGGCTCAAGGAACTGCATAAACATTTGTTATGTATGAAATATTGTGTATAAAATGATATATAAACAGGACAAAAGATTTTCCAATAATCAATACGATTGCAAAACATATAAACGTAACAGTTCAACGTCGTTTACAATTCCAGAATATAGGTTAAATATATTAAATTTTTGGGACCGATTTTTTATTAGTGATTGAGTTTGAACTATATTGGAATGGCGGTAAAAGATTTTTAATACCGATTAATGATAACAGTTTTTCGATATTTTGTCTCAAGAATCTGCCGCATTCTCTGAACGATTCCTCTTCGCAGTCCGAGTTCCTCGGGAAGGGAAGGGTCCTGATGTGCTTCGTTTACTTTGGTACCGAGTATGAACTCAATTCGGTCATGTTCCTGAATACGATCAATAATCATTTCAGCCGCTAATGGCAGATTATCCGTTTCCTCGTTTTCCAGTGCGCAACAGACTCGGGATAATGTCAAGATTCCTTCTGTAACCAGTCCGATACCGGGCATTTCTCCCGGTGGGGGAAGTTCACTGCCACAACGAAACAGTTTACGGTCAAAAATAACTGTTTTTCCCAATATTCGTTCGAGAATTTTGGCTGTTGTCCCTCCACAGATAATCGTATGATCCGGACCCAGTGATACCTGTCGGGCAAATTCCTCGTCATTTTCTTTATAAAAAGGAGGACCGGTCAGAATACGCAAAACACGTGGCTTGCGCAAATAGATGACCAGACATGAAATGTCGTCTTTACAGTGATTTTCGGAGATATCAAGTGCATTATAGGCGATTGCACAGGCTAATTCACGAGCAGATATTCCCGGACGGTCATGAACCAAATTTTGGGCAAAAGCGAGTTCTCCTTCCCGTCTCCAGCCAAATTTATAATTTTTATTCTGACCAATTCCCGATTGAGTGATACCATCCGAACAGACGATTAATCGGTCCCCAGGAACCAGCAGGGCCTCGTAACATTCAACCTCGCGGTCCGGCCAATGGGTCGAGACAAGCGTTTTATGGCGTATTGCCTCCACTTCCAATTCGCCACGTAGATGAATATAGCGCGGATTACCCATCTCGACTATTTTCGTAATACCACCAACCCGAAGATCAACCATGGAAAAAGTCGCGTAACTGATTTTCCGTACCTCGCAGATAGGAAGTGAATCCATCATAATCTCCACCGATTGCAGGAGATCAAGATTATTGCGTAAAAAACAGAGCGCCATGGTCGTTGTCATATTTGCGAGAATATTCGCTTTAATACCACTTCCCAAACCATCGGAGAGTACCGCCAGATGCCGATTTTCCTCGTCCAGACGCTGTAACTGGATATCATCGCCGCAGGCCGCCTGACCGTACTTGATATATTGATGATATTCCATTTCAACAAATATATCATTAGTCATGATTTTCCCCACCTTTAACGTGATAGACGCCCGCTATTTCGTTTAGCATGATCTCCGTCTCGGCGATATGCTCTCCGAAAATACGTGCTACCTTCTGAACCGTTAAGACGTTCTTCTGAATGACTTCCCGGGCTTTTTCGGAAATCTGTTCCCGTTTTAATTCACTCTTCGTTACATCTTGAATAACTGCTCCTGCAAATTTCTTCTTCGCTATGGAAAAAAGACTCAAATTAACGATTTTATTACCAAAATGCTGATGATAGAGTTCCGTTTCGCCCCCGTTCTCCAGAATACTCTGAAATAGATCGATGAACTCCGGAAGATATTTCTCGATCGGTAATGGACTCAAATTATCGAGTGAATCGAACAATTCTGTTTCATCTACCAGTATCGCGAAATGACGATTGCACTCCGTAATCGATAATTTTTCATCTACAATAACAACAGCGGCCGGAATATACTTTATCAGGGCATTACTGGTCCGCTCGAAATTCTTCCGTAGATAATTGTGGCACATTGCCTCTTCGGCTTTATTTTCCAGAAGTGCCGCAGCGAAATCACGACATGTATTATATCCGCATGCGCCACAGTTGAGTTCATCTTCTTTACCATATTTGCCGACACGGGCTAATGCCATAGCTATCGATTCTTCCTCCGGTGAAAAAATCGGAATGGTTTGAGAGGTATAGTGTTCCTTAATTCCAATATTTTGATGTTTACCTGAACTGGAGGCTGTGGAACTGATCGCATCGGTTTCGACGAGTGTTGTCAAGGATGCGCCTTTTTCCTGCATGATTGGTCCATTAACACATCCTCCATCGCACGCGAGCGCTTCGAGAAAAATCGTTCGCTCCGATTTTTCACCGTTCCAACCTGTCAGAAGTCGATCAAGATTGGCCAATCCGGAAACCGTTACATATCGAACGTTCCTGTTACCATCACGTAGGGTATCGTTCATTCCACCTTCAATAGAATAAAAACGACCTTCCTCGGCATCGCCTAGGGCGGGCTCTATTTCTTTTTCGTCAAATTTGACATGACAATCTTCCAAGAGTTGCTCCAGGGATGCGAACGTTAGAGCCAGATTCAAGATATCGGGATTTCGATCCGCTTCGTTTTTTTTGGCGGCACAAGGTCCAAAAAAGACGACTTTAATATCTTGTCCGAACTCTTCCCGTAATAGTCGTGCATGGGCAAGAACGGGAGAATAATATGGCAGAATATTCTTCGTAAATTGGGGACGATATTTTCGAATGTAATCGACGCTGGCCGGACAGGCACTCGAAATGATCAAGGATTCGTCCGTGTACTTTAAAATTTCACAGGTCTGACCACTGACAGCTTCCGCGCCGTGTGCGGTTTCACTCGTACCAGCGAATCCGCATTTTTTGAGTACTGCCGCCAACCGACGTATTCCTATTCCTTTAAAATAACCAAGGTGACTAGGGGCTATCGACGCGTATATTTTTTCACCTTCTGCCAGAAATTGTTTTAAACGAGATAAATCGGAACGGATCGTCTTCGCATGAGCGGGACAGACACGAACACATGCACCACAGGCAACGCAAGCTTCAGGAATAACCGACGCTTTTCCATTCACGATACGGATCGCCTTGCAATGGCAATGGCGAACACATTTATAACAATCCTGACATTCCGTTTCTATCGTATAAACGACCGATTCCATTGTGCTTTCCTTTTGTTGTTAATAACGTTCAATTATTAATCGTCTTCTTTTTCGAAAAAACAGATTGGAGAATATCACGCATTGTTCCTGAACTGACATGTTTATAAATATGATCATTCAGGATAACGATAGGTCCCTCCGTACAATTTTCGGTACATAATCCGGCAGACAGATCGATATCGACTTCATCTTCCAAGTCGTATTCTTTCATAAAAGATTCAACAACTTCAAGATTTTTCGCATTGCCCCGTGCATAACAAGAACTGCCGAAGCAGATAACCATTTTGGGTTTGTCCATTGCGTTTTCCTGTTTATTGCAAAAAAAACGGGGCATATAGCCCCGTTTCTTTCTTGTAGATTATAGTTTATTCCGACAGGGCTTTATATCCACTGTCAATGGCATTGGTAATCACGCGGAATGCGGCTTGATTTTCAAGCTGTTCCATTGTATTTGTCGCATTAGTGAATTTTGTTCGTTCAACAATACTGTCACCAACGGTAACGCAAATCGTTCCATCCTGATCTTCACGAGAGGAAAATGCCGCATTCAAATCGATACTGTCTGTATACCCTTTCTGTTTGACATAGGAAGCAATCATACCGAGCAATAACTGGCCAGGACAATTTTCCTGTTTCGTACAGATAGTAACGGTGATCGGGAGTCGTTCTTTTGTCGTTCCATGTAATACGGGAATTTTTGCATCGAACAGTTGACTGCGATTCTGATATCCGGTGTGCAGGAGACAATGTGCTTCCGATGATCCTGGTTTTCCCCCCAGATATTTTTCATAACATTGGACGACCTGATAGTTATCCTGTGGTTTCTGAATCTGATGTGCCTTGTCAGCCGCATAAAGACCCTTCTGACGAATTTGACGAAGCGAGTCGGTAACACCCAACGGCTGACCTCCACCGGAAATACAGCCTCCCGGACAGGCCATGACTTCAACGAAATCGTATTGCGCTTTTCCGGTTTGGATATCGGTTATCAATTTCTTCGCATTGGCCAAGCCGTAGACGACGGCAACTCGAAGGGTCAGACCTGCTATTTCCAACGTTGCTTCCTTTAATTTTTCCATACCACGAACCGCCTTAAAATCGACGTGTTCCAGGGGCTTGCCCGATAGTTTTTCCGCCGCAAAACGGAGGGCCGCTTCCATGACACCACCCGATGTTCCGAAGATAACACCACCACCCGTCGAAAATCCCATCGGCATGTCAAATGCTTCCGGCTCCAGCTCGTTAAGATGAATTCCACACGAATCAATCATTTGTGCTATTTCACCCGTCGTTATAACGATATCGACGTCCTGTTTGCCATTATGTTTGAACTTCGGGAGCTGTGCCTCAAATTTTTTCGCCGTACAAGGCATGATGGAAACAACGGTCATATTATCCGCCGCAATACCAAGTTGCTTCGGAAGAACTTCCGCAGCAACGGAACCGAACATAGCCTGGGGCGAACGACACGACGAAACGTTTCCGAGCAATTCCGGATAATAAATTTCTGCGTACTTAACCCAGGCGGGACAACAACTGGTAAACATCGGGAGTTTCCCGTTAGTACTAATACGGTCAAGTAGTTCAGTAGCTTCCTCAAAAATAGTCATATCGGCCGTAAAACAGGTATCATAAACATATTTGAACCCCATTAGTTTTAATGCAGCCACAAGTTTACCGGCGACATCTTCACCTGCCTTGGCACCGAAATATTCGCCAAGCGCAACGCGAACAGCGGGAGCTATCTGGACGACAACCGTTTTCGATTTATCATAAAGTGCGTTCCAAACACGATTACAATCCTGTTTCGGGACAATAGCACCAGTGGGACAGACCGTGGCACATTGACCACAATTGACACATTCGACCTTGCCGAGCGCTGTATCGAATGCGGGCTCAACCTTCGCATGGGAACCACGGTTCGCGAAATCAATAGCACCGATCCCTTGAATTTCACGGCAGACACGAACACAGTCGCCACACAGAATACACTTGTTCGGGTCACGTTCCAGTGAAGGTGAACTTCGGTCAATATCCTGATATTTCTTGAGTCTCTGGAATCGAACGGTATTAACTCCGAGTCGATGCGCGATATTCTGCAATGCGCAGTTCGAACTTCGCGCACAGGTTGGGCATTCGACACTATGATTGGCCAAAAGTAATTCAATACTGATTTTTCGCATATCACGAATTTCTTTTGTATCGGTATGAATGACCATTCCATCGGCAGGAGCGGTAGAACAGGCCGCCATAACACCCCGTCCCGTGACGTCAACCAGACAGAGCCGGCAGGCTCCGTAAATACTCAATTCCGAATGATAACAAAATGTCGGAATATCAATACCGGCCTTCCGAATTACTTCAAGTAGATTCCTCTCCGTATCGAATTCAACCGGTTTACCGTTGATAATCATATTTTTTTTATTGTTCATTGCCGTTATTTCCTTTATTATTGTCTTTCATTATTATCAAATAAAGATTACACCCGTTTCCAGAAAATCAGATTCCTTTAACGGCTTCAAAACGGCAAGTCGCTTTGCACGCGCCGCATTTAATACATTTTTCCACATCAATTTTATGCGGTTCCTTAATTTTACCTGTAATAGCCCCGACAGGACATTTCTTCGCACACATACCACAACCGCGGCATTTATCGGCGAGAATTTCCGGACGAGCCAGTTTTTTACATTCGCCCGTCGGACAAATCTTCTTGAAAACATGGCTTTCATATTCATCCCTGAAATAATGCAGGGTCGATAATACAGGATTCGGGGCAGTTTTCCCCAGTCCACATAGAGAACCAAGTCGAACGGCCTTGGCCACTTCCTCCAGCAAGGCCAGGGTTTCTCCCGTAGCACGCCCTTCGATAATATCGTCAAGCAAGGCGAGCATTTGTTTCGTTCCTTCACGGCATGGTACACATTTTCCACACGATTCGTTTTGTGTAAACTGCATAAAGAATCGAGCGATTTTGACCATACATGTCTGATCGTTCATTACAACCAAACCTCCAGAACCAACCATGGCCCCCGCACTCTTTAAGGTATCGAAATCGAGCGGCATGTCAAGCATATCAGGAGTCAGACATCCTCCGGACGGTCCTCCGATTTGAACCGACTTGAAATTACGGCCCGTAACATTTCCCGCATTATCCGTAACTCCTCCCCCAATATTATAGACGATTTCGCGAAGTGTTGTCCCAAACGGTACTTCAATCAAGCCGGTATTGGCAACGTGACCTGTCAATGCGAATGTTTTTGTTCCCGGTGATTTTTCCGTTCCAACAGAACGATATTTTTCGGTACCTTCAGTTAAAATATACGGTACGGACGCCAATGTTTCGACGTTATTAATAACCGTTGGTTTACCGTAAAGACCGGATTGAGCCGGAAATGGTGGCTTCGGAGACGGCATTCCACGATTCCCTTCGATAGAAGCGATTAACGCCGTTTCTTCACCACAGACGAATGCCCCGGCCCCTTCCATAATTCGAATTCTGAAATTGAAACCGGAGTCAAAAAGATTTTCACCGAGAAGTCCATTTTTTTCGGCTTCCACAACGGCGTTACGCATTCGTTCAACCGCTAACGGATATTCAGCACGAACATAAACGACGCCTTCATCGGCACCAATAGCCTTTCCCGCAATAATCATACCTTCGAGTACAGCGTGCGGATTGCCTTCCATAACGGAACGATCCATGAACGCTCCTGGGTCGCCTTCATCACCATTACAGATAATATATTTCTTCGGACCAGGCGAAGCAAGAGTATACTTCCATTTCAAACCGGTAGGAAAACCTGCACCACCGCGTCCACGCAGACCGGAATCAAGAACCATCTGGCAGACTTCGGTTGGTTCCATTTCCTTCAAGGCTTTTCGTGCACCAAAATAACCGCCACGACTGATGTATTCATTGACATCTTCCGGATCGATTGTATAGTTCCGGAGAACAACACGATTTTGACGGGAATAGAAATCAATTTCATTTTCATAATGACTGGTCTTTTTCGTGACCGGATTGACATAGGCCAGTCGTTCAATAATTTCACCGCCAATTAAAGTTGCATTAACGATTTCCGCCGCATCTTCTTCTTTAACGTGACCATAGAAAATACCTTCCGGCTCAATTCGCAGGATCGGACCCATTTGGCAAAAACCTTGACATCCACTTTTAGAGAAATAGACGTCCTGTTTGCCCTCTTTACGAACTTCAATGTCAACGTCGAGTCCGACTTTCTTCATTTCACGAATCATGGCTTCGCGTACCCGAAGCGAACCGTTGGCAATACAACCAGTTCCACCACAGATGATAATTCGGCGCTTAATGTCCTTTTTCTTTTCGTTATATTTATGTGCGGCCTGTTCAAGATTTATGAGCGGCATTATTCGGCTCCTTTCACTTCGGACTTTTCTTTTTCAATGATTTCGTCGATTAATTCCTCGACCCGATCCGGCGTTGACTGACCATGAACTACTTCATCGACCACTATTACCGGAGCCAACCCACAAGCGCCAAGGCAACTGACTTGTTCCAGGGTGAACATTAAATCGTCGGTTGTCCGTTTTTCTTCGTTAAGTCCCAACTTTTGATTAATCCGCTCCAGTAGTGTATGGGATTTTTTTACATGGCATGCAGTTCCATCACAGAGCCGTAAAATGTGTTTTCCCTTCGGAGTGAGCGAAAAATGCGCGTAAAAAGTCGCAACTCCATAAACGTGGGCCACAGGGACATCAAGCGACGTCGCGACATAACTAATAACGTCTTTCGACAAGTACTTGTAAACCTCTTGCACCTGCTGAAGAATTGTAATCAGACGAGACGGATCGTTCCCGTTGCGCTTGAGAATCTCGTTCACCGCGCCAAGATGTTTTACCATCCCCTTCGTCTTTTCTATAGTTTCCTGCATGATTCGTTCCTTAAAAGGGTTAGATCGATATACCCAAAAAATCTTTTTTATCTTTTTGATGGAAAATATTCGTACTGCTTCATATTCGATCTTAATAACAATACAAATGAAATTCCAAAACGCGTATTGTTAAAATTTTATTCTATTTAGAATGTTTCCGAAAACCTTCTGTATCATCAGGAAGACTATCCAAAACATATATAAATAAATATTTATTTATATGAGTACAGTTCTTAAACTATAAATTTACCTTTTTTTTGTGAATCGTCAATAGGAGAAAATATTTTTAGAGTTAAAACATGTAAATTTATCGATTGTTATGATATGTGTACTATATAATGATGGTGTTTTACAGGATCAAATATTTTATATTATTCAGTAATATCCTGTGTAGTTTGAAAATAAAAAGTGTACTAATAAACATTAAGTATTAGATCGGAAAAAACCGGGCTTGCGAAATTAAAATATTGCGAAATTAAAAATATGCAATTAAATTTTGAAATGAAAGTATTGTACTTGCGATACCGGACAATATCTTCTAAACATTCAGATCTTCTGTTCATTATTTTACATACATGTTACAAGTATATATACACGTTGCAAGTGATATGGATTATCAATAAACAGGACATATGTTTACTATGTTTTATTATTGTATCATAAATACATAAATCGTAAATATTGCCTTTTGGTGTAATATTTACATATTACGTTATTAGTACATTGTATTAGTACATTGTATTAGTAAATTGTATATACGTAAAATAAAAAATTACATTATGTTGTGTGTCCTGAAAAAATGATTTTTTACAACTGATATTATTTATGTAATTATGTAATTATGTAATTATGTAATATTGGCAAAAATATGACGGACACTTGAAATATCATTAGAACAAGTATTTTAACAAAACTGTGAAAAAAATACAGATGACAAAAGCAATCTGAAATTTTAATCATAGCTGATTTTAGTATTTCAGTTTTTGCTACGATTATGGGTCAAAATGAGTGTAACCCTTGTTCCAATTGGAGGAATTTTTTCGGTATTTGGTTCGAAAACAAGATTATTATTATCGGAGGTACTCTCAATAGGGATATCCAAAATAGAACCGGGAAAATTGGAGACCCCGAAAATTTCTCCCGATAGATCGGCTAAATAATAACGTTTACCATCGGTGTTTGTCCCGAAGAGTCCTCCGGTAAAAACCCATGGAACATTCATTTCCTGATGTGTTTTTACTTCACGAATCCACTCTTGGGCTCGAACTTCATGCTGTCTTCCCAGTTCGTCTTTCCACCGAATATGAATTGCGATCTTTTCACCGAAAGGAGGTACAAAAGTGGGTGTAAATTGGGCGGGCTTGCCCTGTTTGGCTCCTATCAGTAGAAGTGCTGCATGAATTAAATGTGGCTTGATCCCAAGAACGACAATCGATTCATGTTCTTTGGTCCGTTCGCGACAGGCAAAAAACTCAAGAGCTCCTTCACGGAGGCAAATCGTACCAACCAATACAACCTGGGTCCGGTCTGTCGCTATCCATATTGGCTCCTTGGGATCCAATTGTTTTAACTGTTCCGGCTTGTCAGCCAAGGGAACAAAAGGAGCTTCTTCCTCTCCCAATAGAATATTACTACAGATAAATACGGAAATAAAAACCAATATACTCAATAATAAATTTTTCATTATAACTCAAATTGTAAATACATTTATTTGCCATCACGGATAATAGGAATTATCACGAATAGAAATTAGGCAAACAGCGTTAATTACGGTACGTTCACCAGAACAACCCCAAGGGAAACTACAGTGTGAATATCATCCAGTGTCATTACGTTAAATTTTGACCGGTCAATTTGGCCCTTTATATTAAACGTCAATTTACTTCAACTATATTAACATTATTTTCATATGATATACTACCAGGACGTTTCAATACTGTTTTTCCCTGGAATACAGACGTTACGACCATATCCTTCCAAACAGGCATTCCGGCTGTTTTAAAGAAGGAATTTAAAACGGCCTTGAGTATATCAATACCAGTTGCAATTGGTTAAGGGAACCGGGGAGTACGGACTGGAGATCATATACTCGGAGACATTAATTCGGCGTATCCAAATAGGGATCCTGACCCATACCACGTTGCATTTTTTTACGCTCTTTCTCGTAATAGAGCATGGTTTTTCTGTTACGATAACTTTTGCGCTCGACTTTTCTTTGAGCCCGATAGAATTTACCCCGTTTTGATTCAAAAGAACCGCTTTCATGTTCCTGACCGAATTTTTTCATGCGGTTTGCTCTTTTGGGACCGTATGCTTTCTCCAGTATTTCGTCTTCGAGAGAGAGGTACTGACGGTAGGAGCCAGGATCTCCCTGACGACCACATCGCCCAATTAACTGTCTATCGATACGTGCCGATTCGTGAAGCTCGGTACAAATTACATGAAGACCTCCAATGGCAATAATTTCCTCCGGAAGTTTTATATCGGTACCACGACCCGCCATATTTGTGGAGACAGTTACCTTGCCCCATTGGCCCGCCTGGGCAACAATACCGGCTTCTTCCTCGACGTGGTTGGCGTTCAGAACCTGGTGTTCAATTCCCTTTTCCTTTAATAGCCCGGATAGAATTTCCGATTTATCAATGGTTCGAGTACCAATTAGAATGGGACGGCCCATATTATGGAGTTCGACTATTTCTTGAACAATAGAATCCCATTTTTTACGTTCCGTTCCATAAATGGCAATAGGGAGTTGCTCCCGGCGCGGTGGTCTGTTTGTAGGTACGGGGATAACCCGGCATTTATAGATTCGTTTAAGTTCTGTTCGCGAGGCGTATGCGGTACCGGTCATGCCCGCTAAATGCTCGAAACGCAGGAAAAAATCTTGTACGGTAATACGTGCCGCCTGACCTGTGGCCACAGTAATTTCGACCCCTTCCTTCGCTTCAACCGCCTGATGGATTCCTTCGCGCCATTTACGTCCTTCTCCTAATCGTCCGGTGAATTCATCGACAATAACAATTTCACCATCGCGAACGACATACTGCTGATCCAGTTTAAATTCCCGATCTACCTTAATGGCCCGTTTAATAAATTCATAGACATAAAACAGACCGGTCGTGTCCATGGCTGCCGGTTTCGGTAATTGACGTGCCTTGAGTCGTCCTTCCCGGGTCAATTCCACCGTCCGTTTTTCATGATCGTATTCGTAATCTTCTTCTTCGATAAAATCATAGACTTTATCAGCCGCCCATTTATAGGCTTCGACTTCTTTTTTCTGTTCTTCCGTTGGAAGTGCACTAATGATCAACGGGGTACTTGCTTCGTCAATTAGAATACTGTCTGCTTCATCGACAAGACAGAAATAGGGTTCCTGGCGTTGGGTTGGTTTTTCGTTATTAACTGCCGCTCCACCTTCCAGCATAGCGCCAATAACATCTGCTTGACCTTCCCGAATACGACGCAGAAGAAGTCGATCACGTAAAAAATCGAAACCGAATTCCTTGGATGTACCGTAGGTAATATCTGCATTATAAGCCTGACGACGCTGTTCTGTCGGTTGCTGACTCTGAATTATACCCACTTTCATACCAAGAACTTTATAGACAGGACTCAAGAGTTCCGCATCCCGAGCCGCTAAATAATCATTGACCGTTGCCAGAAGTGCCCCTTTACCGTGAAGTGCGTGAAGATAAAGTGGACCTGTAGCCGTCAACGTTTTTCCTTCACCAGTTTGCATTTCCACAATTGAATTATGGAACATGGCAATACCACCTAGAATCTGAACATCAAAATGCCGCATTCCAATAGTACGTGAAGCAGCTTCACGGACAAGCGCAAACGCCTCCGGAAGAAGTCGGACCAGAGGTTCCCCACTTCGGGCACGATATCGAAGCGATAGACTTTTTTTCTTTAACTCCTGATCATTGAGCTTCTGAATCTCGGGCTCTAACGCATTGATTCGTTCCAATTCATATGACCATCTGGCCAGGTAACCTTTTGGTGAAAAAGGAATACAACTTTCAATTCTCCTTGTCAGACCTCTTGGTATCGCGTCCAATCCAGCAGCTCCTTCCTTTAATTATAATCTCAATAAAATCTTTATTCCACTTTTACCCGTAGAACATTTCGATTTTGTTCTGCCTCTGCCGATAACGGAATCGGTTTCTTGGAAATAGGTATCTTTATCGGATTGACCGGCGTTTTGGAATTCGGAATAGTTGACTTGGTTATTGGTTTCGCAACCGGTACTTGATTTACTTTACTATCCTGTTTACCTGTTTCCGATGATATATTATTTCCTTTTTGACTTGTATTGAGAAGGGGCTGTTCCTCTTTTTTTGGTGAAATTTTACCAGATTCTATTGTTACTTCAGATGAAGGTTTAGAATTACCAGCCTCTCCTCCTGTCTGTTGTGGAGTCGGATGTAATATTACGGGAGAATCAGATTCCGGAAACTTCACCGAAGCCGGAAAATGTTCAGAAGTGGTCGGGGGGACTGACCCCGTTGGACCTGAAACAACTCCACTCTTTTTCGAAGGGGTATTTATACTTGCGTTTTGATAGGTTGATGATACATTTTCTTTAGCGGAGTCGCCGAAATTCGATGGAAAAGTACCATCTTGTTGAGATTCGGGCTTTCTCTGAAGTATATTTATATCACTATTGGTACCATCACTATTGGTACCATCACTATTGGGAGATGCTTTTTCCTGGGTTATCGAGCTTGTTTTGGTCGGTTTGGGCAGGGTTTGAATGGTATCCTTGGATTGTATGGAAACAATATTGGCCGAAGTTCCTTGTTGTCCTTCGACTACACTACCTATTGGAGTCTCGTCTGAACGTGTTACTGGAATTGTTTTCATCTGACTGACTGGTGGTGGGGCAGTCGTAGCATTGCCGTTCGGCAGTATTGGTACCGGTGGCTGTTGTGGACCCGTTTGCTGTGGACCCGTCTGTTGTGGACTTGTCTGCTGTGGACCCGTCTGTTGTGGACTTGTCTGCTGCGGACCCGTCTGTTGTGGACTTGTCGTCTGCTGTGGACCCGGCGTTGTATTGGTCGGCACGGGGACAATTTTGGTAGGTTCCGACTTCGGTAATTGATCGGATTTATCCTTCCAGATTGCACAGCCTGCCATTGATATAACCAGAAATACCAGTGTCAGGTAAAAAATATATTTGTTGTATTTTTTGATTGTATTCGATAGAGTCTTCATCTTCCGCTCCTTCCAAAAATAAATTGAAGGTAAAGTAACACTTGACTTGATGTTTATTATAACGTTTAAATCCAGTTTATTCGTAGTAATTATTCACAATTTATTAAAATAATTAGATTGGAATGTCTATTTGTAGTGATTGTAACGATTACTGTGTGATGTAGATATAGTACAGTTAATATGTATAGTTAATGTGTATTAAAAATATTAGTAGATATAATTTGTCAATCGAGCTAAAATGGATGAACAATAGATCTTTATTATTCTACAAAATATCGTGAAACGGCAGGAGTTTCGGGAGAATGGTCATTCCTCGTATAAAGTAACGTATTAAAAAACATAGCATCAATCCCATTTCAGTCGGTAGTAACCCTGTTGTGCATGATTGCAATCTTGACATTCAACCGATTATATTTTTTCTCCGACTTTACAACACCAAATTCGTCTTTTAAGTAACAATTTAGGGATTAAAGGAACACCCCCTTCCTCCAGAACTATAGAAAAAAGTATCATAAATAAAAAAGAGATCGTATTTATAATATAATTAAAGAATTTATTTGATATATGTAACGTATGTTCCAGGTGTATGTCATCAAACCATACATCAGTCGGAATAATTCGGAATAATATTGTCATTTCGGGGCAATATGGACGACCTGCCCGCGCTCCCAGGAAATGCCGAATTTATAACATCCTAAAGTATATTTGTTGCCGTGGTTAATATCCAATAGAGTGTTACTCTTGATCGCGATCCGACTTTTTCCAGCTACACATATTATGGTATTTCACAAATAGAATCGCTTGTCAAGAAGGGTGATTACGTCTAATTGTCATCTTCTTTGTCGGCTTTTTTTTCGGCATAAAAATATACATAAAAAATAACAAATAAAACAGGAAATAAATGCACTTTTTTAGAAAAGATGGAATATTGCTTCGTGGGCGTTGTAATGGGGTTATGGTTGGGTAAAAAGAGTTATTGAACAAGTGGATAAAAGAGAATGGCGATATCGTCCTGTAGGCTTCTTTACCGTCAGAAACATAACGGGAATAAATACAATAATTTCCATTATATAACAACTCCCATTATGTTTTGACAAGGTATCGGAGGCACTTAATACCTCCCTGTCATGATTACAATTTAAGTTATTTACTTAAAAAGACAACAGTACCTTTTTTATTACCGACAATAATATCGGGAACTTTATCGCCATTGAGATCCTCGGCGGTAACTTGTGTTCCAACTCCGGAATTGACGTCGATAATATGGGGAATCATTTGAACACTACCATTCTGTCCGCGTTTGGTTTCCCACCACATTAAAATGGCCGGATCATTCGTTGCGATATCGCCCTTGGAACCATGGGCCCACCATCGTTTACCGGTAATAAAATCTTTAACGCCATCACCGTTCATATCAACGGCAAAAAGGGCGTGAAGCTGACTAATTTTTGACTGAAAACCTGCTGGTGGATCTGTTGGAATAATGTCGTTGCGAACGAAATCGATTTTTCCGTCTTTACGAACCTGTTTAAACCAGACAAGTCCATATAAATGACAATGCCAGGCGGTAACAACATCATTAAGGCCATCTCCATCGACATCATAGACAAGGATATTGGAGGCGGCTTCGGCAAATTTGAACGGATGAAATTTCCAAGGGGATTGCTTCGCATTTTCCGGCTGTTCGAACCATCCGTCTTTTTCTATCAGGTCGATTCGGTTATCACCATTGATATCACCGACTCCGTTACCATGATAATATCGTTGATATTTGTCGTTTTTTTCCGATACGGAAGTAAATTTCCATGGACTATCGGGATTTTTGGTATCATAGGAAACGTAACCGAAATAGCCGTTTCGATTGAAGATTAATTCATTTTGACCGTCATTATCGATATCGCACCAAGCCTGTGATTCATTACCCAATTCGACGGTAATTTCATGGGCCTTCCAGAATCCTTCTTTTCCCTTGGGATTCTCGTACCAATATCCGGTTACACCAGGATGGGGACAGACAACAATATCCTGCCATCCGTCCGCATTGAAATCACCGGTAAACATGACGAAACAATTGGAATATCCTTCCGGATCGAAATCTTTTCCCTCGTAGATTTGATGACTCTTTTTGAAGTCGGGACCTTCGTACCAGAAGTGGCCCGAAACGATATCTTTAATACCGTCTTTATTGAAATCGCCGACCGCGGCCCCTTCACCATGGAATTTATTGGAAACGTTAATTCTATTATACTTCAGTGCTATTGGATCGAGTAAATCAGCTTTCGCAGGAACATTGAGCATTTTAGTGATAATCGGTTCGACTTCAGCCCCCCAGTATTTATATCCTTTTTCGGTTGGATGGACAAAATCGTTCATTAAATCTTTAGGAATACTATTGTTTTTATCGAGCCAGAGATGATTGATATCCTTAATTGTAATATTTTTGTATTCTTTAAGGAGTTGGGGCAGATAGTCGTTTGTTTTGGCAATTCGGGTTCTAATCGGATTATCTGCTTTTTCCAGGGCGACGAAAACGTTTAGAACAAGGATTTGTATGTTGGGATAAAGGCTCTGAAGTTTATCAATACAAGCGCGAATACCAAGAGCGTCATTAAAGGAACAATTATTCCAATCACCCCAGAGACTGTTTACACCGATTAGTAGCATGGCAGCCTTCGGTTGAATTTTGTCCATGGGAGCGTTGGCCAGTCGCCAGAGTACATGTTGTGTCTGATCCCCACCGAAGCCCATATTGATGTAGTTTCGATCTTCATAATAGTATTTTTGAATGGGAGCGCCGGAGAGGTCCCAACCGTGGGTGATCGAGTCGCCGACCATCAGGAAATCGACATTTCCTTTATTAATACGGTCAATATTGGCTTGATGACGATCCTTCCACCACTGTTCGTTCATTTTATTTGCTGGAACGAGGGTATGGGGAAGGGGACCAATTTTAAAACTCTTGAAATAAACGATACTCTCCGGATCATGTGCCTGAATCGCGATGGTTCCCTGGCTCAATTTTCCGGGTTCGTCTGCTGGAATACCATCAGGTTCCAGCCAATCGGAACAGATTTTACCGTCTACTAAAGTAATTACTCTTTTTCCAATAACGTAGATATCGTAGGTAAACCATACATCATCTTTAGCGGGAGCGGGATTGATCTTGGTTTTATTATAGATGCCTCCAGTCTTTTGTGGGTCCGGATGCGTATTGTCTATTTGACATTCATAACCTTGTTTCGGCCATCCTTCCTTTTGAAAAGCTGTGTGAATAAAGATTCCGCTATTGGCTTTTTTCTTGGTCATAACAACTGCTTGAATATGAAGGTCTTTCCAAGAGTGATTATTGACCGGACCATTATAAAACAGGTGGCTACAGGAACCATTAACCTTTAAAATTCCATCCTCAAAAGAGAAGGCTTTAGCTTCATTGGATATTGTCCAATCGTCGAATTTTCCATTGAGCAGTTCCACCATATCATCGGCGGCAAAGATAACCGTTCCTGTCAAGAAAACGGCTAAAAATAAAAACGCTGTAAATTTTTTCATAGTATTTTTTGATCTCCTATTCGTTTATTTGTTTCTATCGACATACAAACATGGAACAATACCAGGATCAGACAGAAACACTTCTATTGTTATCTAAATAGAAGTGGAAATCAAGACCTGGGAGGAAAAATATTAAAAGAAAGAGAACATTAGTTTTGATCGGGGGTGGAAGTTGCCCGATAGGCCTGGGTCCATGCGGCGGGGAAAGGATTCATTTTTCCTTTGGTGGCATAGGAGACCGGTAGAGTGATCACACGGGCACGAATAAAGAGATCGTCGTCTTGAAGTTGATATTCCCCCTTGGAACCATGGACTGTCTTGAGTACCATTCCAATATCGTCGGAGAAAATATCGATATTTCTTCGTATTAGAGGCTGTTCCGGAACTGGACATTGGATTGTATTGTAACTACTATTGAAATTCCGCTTGGTACCGAAAAATTCGATCCGCAAATCGAACCCTGGAATCGGAATGGCTTCCACCGATAATGTTTTTGTTTGAGGTGAAAAGAAAATCGATTTGAATTCGAGACCGTTGGAACAATAGATATCCCCTCTGGAAACGGCTTTAATAATTTCTTTTGTCGATAAATCTTTCGCAAGAACATACGACCAAGCATGGGGACCGAGAACTGTATTGAGATGTTCCTTCGCGTAACTGTGACGATCATCGGACCCTATTGCGATTAAGAGTGGCTGGTTATTTACAGCTCGAAATGTATTGACGATATCCCAGAATTTTTCAGGAGTCCATGCGTCAGGATGATAATAATAGGGAACGTCTATCCGGGAAAAAAGAAATAATCCATTATTATTCAATTCAAAAAAGCGGAGTTGTGGGTAGGCAAGGATATCGAGTGGTGATATATCGTAAAATCGCCATATTGGATGATTGATCACAAAAAGATATGGTTCTTTATTATTTTTATATTGAGATACGGCCTTTTCGAAGTTATTCAAGATAATCTGTTCAATGGTTTCATCGGTTAAAAAAGAGAAATCGTCATGAACATTAATTAGATTGAGATGGCACATGTGACCATCGGGGGTACCCGTACTCAATTCGAAACCGGGTAAAAGGACAAATTTACCCGGATCGTTGAACATTTTTTCAAGTTCTGCAAATGTTTTCAATCGATAAAAAGTACGATTTCCGACTTGTCTGGATTGTAATATATCCGGACCAAAAAGCTTTATGGTGTCCTGAACGAGCAAGCTGTCAGATCCTAAAAGCCGCCAAAAAGAAGTCTGATTCTCGAATAATTGATAAATTTTCTCCAAGTATTGAGATGATACATCTCCAGGACTGAATCGCAATGTTTCGTCTTGAAATATGTTATGGTCTGTTATACAGACAAAATGATAGCCCGCATTTTTGTAGTATTGAATAGCCGTTTCAGGAAATGCGTATCCATCGCTCCATAGGGTATGGATGTGGAAGGTACCTCGAAACCAGGTTTGACTGTTTTTTTTCAATGATACGACAGAAGCAAAAAACAATCCGAATAAAAACGGTATAAAAAACAGGAAAAAACCATTCATGATAAATCTTTCAATCGAGCATAAAATTACATCATATTAGCGAAAATTGCCAACCAGGCATAGACGGCAGCGATACCCCCTAGAATTGGAGCGACAATGGGAACCCAGGCGTAGGACCAGTCGGAATCACGTTTTACGCCCATTGGAATCAGAAAATGAGCCAGACGTGGACCAAGGTCACGGGCCGGATTAATGGCAAACCCGGTTGGACCACCGAGGCAGTAACCAATAGCCAGAATCAGCATACCAATCGTTAAGGAGGCAAATCCATCACCAATATCGCCGACAGCATTGGGACATCCCAATCCCATAACGACAAAAACCAGAACGAACGTCGCGATAAATTCTGTCATAAAGTTACAGGGAATATTACGAATAGCAGGCATTGTACAGAATATCCCCAGTTTGGCGTCTTTGTCTTCGGTTTCCACAAAATGTCGATAGTAGTTTAAGACGACAATGGCGGCTCCGAGAAACGCACCGACGAATTGAGCAATTAAATAGGGAGTTACTTTATCCCAGGTGAATCCGCTGACACCCTTCATGGCAAATGCGATGGTAATTGCCGGATTAAAATGGGCACCACTAACTTTTCGAAACATAAAGACGACAAGGGCAACGCCAACGGCCCAGCCCAAGACCACAAATCCAAAACCGAAATTATATCCCTTGCTCTTTTGAAGACTGGCATTGGCGCAGACACCATTACCAAAAACGAGTAAAAGCATTGTTCCTATTAGTTCCGCCCAGAATTGTTGTGTTAAAGTAAATTCCATCTATAGTTACTCCTTGTTAAAAATGATACGCGATAAAGCGTTGTATTATACCTCAAAATGGTGGTTTTAAGGTTGAGATAGCCATATTCCGTCCTTGTAATTAAACTGTTTTTAGTGTTATTGAACGGTTTTCGGCCATTGACCATTGACAATTGGTGTACCCGTTATTTTGGCTGGATCGAGGACGACATGTCGTATTTTTATGCGGCGCCAGGTATAGGTAATGTGGACGAGACTATCTTTTGTTTGAATGACTGCCGGATAGGAGAATTCACCGGACCTGTTTTCCAGAACGCAAACGGCCTTCCAATCGATACCGTTGTCACTGACCGCTACATTGAGCATTTCCCGATAGCGCGGAGAACCCTTGGTTCCTGTATGGTTATAGACCAAAAGATGACGACCGTCCTGAAGTGTTACGGCATCGGTTCCGCTACATGGATTCGGAAGACCTAATGGAGTCATTCGACTCCAGGTCTTGCCTTGATCTTTAGACCAGAATTGCCAGAGCGAATTACCCGCGATTTTATTGCGGCAGATCATTTGTAATTGACCGTCGGAATGAAACAGAATACTCGGTTGGATGGCCCCTCCCTCTTCTTTTGTATTCAAGGCATCAGTTCGGGTCCATTGACTGAATTCAGCATTCCAGCGCGGCAGGCGCTCGACGTGAACACACCAACCGTCATGTTCCGAACTGGATGGACAGAGAATTATTCCATTGGCCAGTTCGACCGGCTTGTTTTTGATGGGACCAAGAAAACCTTCGGGTAGTTCCTTGCGATCCTTCCAGGTTTTACCGTTATCTTCGGAAACGACCAGTTCACCTTTCCAGGTTGTTATTTGCTTGCTAACCTTGTAAAAAAGGCATAAAGGCCCTTGCTTTGGTTGAAATAGAACGGGATTCCAGCATGGGACGTCTTCTTCCTGCGCATCGGCAATGACCCGAGGGCGGCTCCATTGCCCGTGCTCTTGACGAGAAGACCAAATAGCTACGTCTCCCATACCTTCTTGTGTCCCGCCAAACCAGGCTGTTACCAGTGTACCATCGGATGATTGAGCTATGGTGGACGCATGACAGGATGGCGTTGGAAGTTCCTCGAATAGGAATTCCGAATGTACAAGTATTTTTTTAAGACTTTCAAAATTTGTTCGGGACTCGTCGGCTCCGAAAACGATATTATTTGAATAAATAGTTAAAAATGTAATAATTAACAGGAAAAAGGGCAGTGACCTATCTTGAATTAAGGTGCGGATTCTGTACAAAAAATATGGAAAAGATCGTATTTTCATATTATGGAGCCTTTTTTATCTGTTTTATAGGTTGAATTGATGGTTACTTGCAATCCTTGGCAATTATGTATTTGGAAAACGTTTCTTCAAACAACAGAAAACGCGGATTTATGGCCCGCTTCACCCTCGTTATTTTCAGTTTTTCATGAATAGTAAAGCCTGAAAGCAATTCAATTCTTCTATTTTAGCAAGATACAATACATTTTTCAACAGACATTCCATAAATTTTACAAGAAAAGATGAATCGTGGAGGGTTATAACAAAACGGTACAATTTTCGCAGATTTGTTATTTGAGGTGAACGAGGAGACAGACATTGTATTTTTTTAAAAAACTTTAGGAAATTTGCAAAATTTTCCGATAAAATAACTCTGTTTTTTATTTTAGACGTTATAATACTTTTGTTCGGTATAGATAGTTTTACGCCAATAATAAAATGAAACCTTAAGGAAATGTAAAAATTGCACTTCCAGTTTTAACGGAGTCGTTTTATTTGTTGTATTTGTTTCATTTTATTTATTTTTACTCGTTTATATTTGTAGTAAAAGTTTAAAGTGGAGAAGTTCGGAAACATTCATTTCGATAGGAATACTTTTTCCGTTCGAATGTTAATGGAAACGATCAATGTTATGTTCGTAATTATGTTTGGCGAAATTATGTTTGGCGAAAAAAGTATGAAGGGAAGATTATACAAGATAAAAACGTTGGAGACAATGTTTGGAATAAAATAGAATTGGAGTGTTTAAAAAACAGGATGACAATGCCAACAGAAAACAAAATACTTTTTCCGGCAGAGGATTTTTACAAATTACAGAAATTGATAGAAGCCTTGCCCTTGGAGTATCGACTTCCTCTGGAAGAAGCGTTTGATAATGTAACCCTTCATGTTGAACGTCGGCGCCGTATTCTTGAATTTATTCAGGAGGCGTTATCCCAGCTTCGACTTGATATGAAATATCTCATGTTCGATCTGGATGCGACCCGACATGAACGGGATGAATATAAAAAGCAACTGGAAAACATTCATTAAAGTCGATACATTTGAAAATCATCTGTGAAAGATGATTTTCATTCCTGTTGTTTAATAAAATTACGTTTACGTTCCGGTCTGTTCCGGATATTAAAAATAATGGTTTAACAGATAATAGAAAAGCCCCATTTTTATGGAACCTATTAAGATAAATGATTACTTCCAGCATTTTCTGGAAGAGACGATTGAAATAAAAAAGGCGTTAAAAGCGGCTGGTATCCTAATTCTTCTGGAAGGAGAAATTGATTGGGAAGCGGTAAAGAAGATTATGGGTGATACCTATGTCGCATTTGCGGCTTCGAAACAGCACTATCTTAATGGTGCGGCCGATTTTGGCTTTAAAACGGTTCTACTCAATCTAATGGATGCGTCGCCTGTTTATGATCGAATGACGAGTGCTATTCTGGAAGCGGTTGCGGACGACCTTTTTTTACCCGGATCGCGTATAATAGCTCTTTATAGTGGTTTCGATACGAGTACCCTCGACTCGATTAGTATTATTAATTTAGGAGAACATCTGGAGCGATTGAGTGGCAAGGAATTGCGCAAAATTGAGACCAAGGTTCCTCTCAAGACCTTAAAACTTGTGGTCGATTTAGCGTTGGAGATAGGCCGGGACGGTAGGGAAGGGAAATCGGTCGGAACGATTTTTGTTATTGGCGATACCAAAAATGTGTGTTTGAGGAGCAAGGCGGCCGGTTTTGATCCGATGAAGGGGTATAAATGTAAAGAACGTACATTATTTGATCCACGAGTTCGGGAAGGGATTAAAGAGATTGCCCAGCTTGATGGGGCTTTTGTTATTTCGCTGGACGGGACGGTTATGAAATCATGTCGTTTACTGGATACCTCAACGGCCATGATTTCATTATCGAAGGGGTTGGGAGCGCGTCATTGGGCGGCTGCCGCCATTAGTCGAACGACCAATGCTGTCGCTATTGCCGTTAGTCAGTCGAGTGGTACCGTTCGTATCTATATAAATGGGGAAACTGTTCTTCGAATTGAGTCGCGGCATCGACGTCCGATGGTTTGGAAGGATTTCGAATACGAACAGCCAACGAATGGATAATTCAATGAAAATACATGTTTTTCCACTGCCAGAACTTCTTCCCATTGACGCCTGTGTTGATTACGACGTCTTTTTGTGTGTTGACGTTTTACGTGCGACGACGACGATAACAACCGCATTATATCATGGTGCGTCCTGGGTCTGTCCATACGAAACAATAGAGGAGACTTTTGAAGCCAAAAAGCATCTTCTGGCGGACGATCCCGACTGTCATCCTGACCGGATTCTTTTAGGAGGAGAACGGGAAGGTAAAAAAATAGAAGGTTTTGAGTTGGGGAATTCGCCCGATTCCTATTCAGAAGAGACTGTAAAAGATCGAATACTGTTAATGACAACAACGAACGGAACGAAAACCATACTACGGGCAGCGACTGCGGTTGATTGTACGCATAAAGGGGATATTCTTTTAGCGTCTTTTGTGAATGCCGATGCGGTTGTTCAGCGAATCAGGGAATGTCATTATGAAAATATTGCCATTTTATGTGCTGGAACAGGTGGTGAATATACAGAGGAAGATCTGCTTCTGGCTGGTTGTCTGGTTGAGCGGATCTGTTATGAAAACTGGAAAAGTGGATTGGAACGAACTTCTTGTCAAAAGAACATACAGGCGGAGGAAGTTTTGGAACGTTGGTGTTCTTTTCTTCTGAAGATGAAGTTTCTTCAGTCGGATGAAGAGAAGGAATCTTTTTCCAATTTGATTTTAGCGAACGAACTGTTGGAGAGTCATGGCGGTAGAAATCTGTTAAAGATTCATTTGAAAAAAGATATAATCGATTCCGCCCAATTGGATTGTATTCCGATTGTTCCCGAGTATAAAGAGAAAAAAATAACGCGAATTTGAGGTAATAATGTTTGTAGATGAAGTAGTCATAGAAGTAGATGCAGGTAAAGGGGGCGATGGCTGCCTCAGTTTTCGGCGCGAAAAATATATTCCGAACGGTGGACCGGACGGAGGAGATGGCGGGCGCGGAGGGAACGTTATTTTTAAAGCGGACAAGGATACAGGCAGTCTTTCACATTTAGCCATGCAGAGGAGTTGGAAGGCACATAATGGTTTGCCGGGGCAAGGATCCCAATGTCATGGTGCCTCGGCGGATGATTTAATTATTAAAGTTCCGATTGGTACCATGATCTTTGATCTGGAACATGATCTGATGATTAAGGATTTAACGGAGCATGGAGCCGATTTTATTGTAGCCCGGGGTGGTTTTGGCGGAAAAGGAAACATTCGATTTAAGACGGCTGTAAATCGAGCGCCTCGAATAACGACACCGGGCGAACCCGGTCAGGTCCGAACCGTTCGTTTGGAACTCAAAATGATTGCGGATGTAGGGCTTGTCGGTAAACCAAATGCGGGCAAGAGTACTTTAATTAGTCGGGTTTCCCAGGCACGACCGAAAATCGCCTCCTATCCTTTTACAACCAAGTCACCCTATCTTGGTTTGGTTCAGGTCGATACAAACCGAAGTTTTGTTATGGCAGACATTCCGGGCTTGATCGAGGGAGCGAGTACCGGCGTTGGGTTGGGACATGATTTTCTTCGCCACATTCAACGGGCCGGTATTATTGTACATTTGATTGAGCCTTTGCCGGATGACGCTTCGCTTCCTCTGGATAATTATCGTGCAATTCGTAAAGAGTTGGCCGATTTTGATCCGGAATTAGTGGAACGTCCAGAAATTGTTGTTATAACCAAGGCCGACCTGCTGGAGGCGCGCGATGTTGTTGAAATGTTTAAGACAGAACTTCATATTGATCCTGTTTTAATTTCCGCCGTTACTGGAGAAGGTGTCGATTTATTGCTCCATAAAATTACTTCCATTCTTGAACCTTCGACTAAATGGTGATCATGCGACCACTTGTGCCTTGTTTCTTGTGAAGTTTACAATTTGTGGATCGTCCTGGAGGGAATTTACATACCGGATCATTTGTTCCCCGATTCGTGTGTATTATCCACTTCAGGTATGTTGTCTCGGATATTCCTAAAATTCGGATATGCCTAAAATATTGGTTTGAACGATTTTCAAATTTCGAGTTGTTGAGGTTAATATAGCAGGAATCCCGATCTTTTAGAACGGTAATTGATTTCGTATTTTCAGTTGAGGGAGATTCTGTTAATTTATTTTGAGACATAACATTGAAAATGGCAGGTTTTGGCCATTGTGATATACAGGTGTTTATATTTGTATTTCTGGAAAACATGGATTTAAGGAGAATACAATGTTAAAATACAATGTTATACTCAAGGTCGTTATAAAAGTCTATTTTTCAAAACAGGCGAGACGCCTGTTTTCCCGGTATTGCGGACGAGACGTTCGCGTTCCAGTCAACTCCGTTTTTCAGGGGAATAAAACAGGCGAGACGCCTGTTTTCCCGGCATGCGGACGAGACGTCCGCGTTCCAGTCAACTCCGTTTTTCAGGGGAATAAAACAG
>CAYUAP010000003.1:0-87277 GCA_964442735.1 uncultured Planctomycetaceae bacterium
ATCATAAAAAAGTTTGTTTGCCAAAAAACTATCCGTGAAAATCAGTGTTATCCGAGGTTTCACTTTATATCCGTGAACGGTTATCATATTTGGTATAAAATTTTATATTGGTATGAACGCAAGTACCTTTACAAAATCAAGTACCTTTACAAAATATTGACAACAGAAGTGTGTTTATTGTGAACAGTTATGGAAATTGTTCATTTCTTGTTTTTACTGACGGGGCGCATCCATGAAGAATTACATTCAGGATTATGCTTGAGATCGTAGATTTTTATCTGGTCCCGTTCGACGACCATCATGGGACAGTCCCATACAGGAAGACCTTTGAATGTTGTCGTTCCATCGACTGATTTCCAGGAAGCTTTAGCATCGATATTATAGACTTTTCCTGTAATTAATTCGATATATACAGGGTCTTTGAACGTTACCTTTTTGACCGTCAGGTCGATTTTATCCCAACAAACATCGTCCGATGGAATCTTGTCACCGTACCAAAGAACAAGTATTGATGTTCCTCCCTTGTCAAATTTACCGACTGTAACCAGACGGTTTGTACTTGCATTAATCTCCGCAACTTCGACGGGTTTGACCGTACTGTCAAAAAAGCCCATAACGTGCTGGACAGCATGATAGGAAGGACGTTTATAAATGACATGATGGAGAAGATCGCAACGAAGTAGTCCGAATGATTGGAGCATATTGTAATACTTGAGATCAACTATTGTGAAGACATTGGTTTGGATATTTCTCAAACGATCACCGAACATACGGCGCAGATCCCATTTAACCTGACTGTATTCGGTCCAGGAATAATAGTCAAGAGCATGGGTCCATTCAAGCTGGGATGGACATCCGACTTCCCCCTGATAGATTTCCCATTTCGGATTATACGCATGTACTTCTTTTTGAAACTCCTCTATTGCCGGATAACTCGCGTCTGGATTTTGAACGTAGGGATGGTAGGACCACTGATTGATAATATTCAGATCTCCCGATTTCTTAATAGCGTCGAACATTTCCTGACGGGCTTTTTTCGATCCGGAACTGTAAAGTGTTTCAGCACAGGTTATTGCATTGGGTTGAATTTTCTTGATTAGTTTTGCTGTCGGAATCAGTAATCGGGCATAAACACCTTCCTGATTGTATGGTTCGTTCCATATTTCCCATTCGTCGCATACATCTTTGTATCGTGTTATGATTGTTTCGACATATTTGAGCCATGCCTTCATACCTTCGGGATTATCGACGACTTGTGAAACGTTCGCTCCCAAATTGATATTGGAGCCGTAAATGGGATTTCCATATCCGAGGGAGATACGCGGTTTTACACCCATTTCATGAAGGCCATAAACGCATTCGTCCATCCAGGCAAAATCATAAATACCTTTTGTTTTTTCCGTTTTAGCCCAACCGCTTTGTAATCGGCCCTTTTTAGTGCCAAGTTCGCCGATATATTTTTTATAGGAACTGAAACTGGCGAAGTCACGATCAAGTGTTTCGCAGCCAACCGACCATGGCGACGACTCAATTTCCCTCGAATGGCGTGCTCCCATCCAACCGATCTGCGGAAGTCCGACCGGGGTCGATTGTATCTTCTCGTAGGTAATGGAATGATGATTCCGCTCTTCCGCCGCAAAAAACGATGGTACGCAAATCGCAAAAATAACAATGACAAACAGGCATTTTTTCATAATTATCCCCTTTAAATGGGAGAACGACTCAACTCCTTTATCATTATTGTTTGCAGGTCGATGCAACCATAAAAAAGGGGGCCGTTCTCGGTTGTAAATAAAAACAATGGTATTGCGCGCGGTAAAATTAATTCTTTTAAGAGTTTCACCGTGTGAATCATCAACGATAATGTAGCAGAAATCGACTGCCTCGTCAACAAAATTGCCGTACAAATTCCTCAAGATCAAAAAAATATATCGTATAAACATAATAAGTACTTGTTTTCTTGTGTACTTTCATCCTAATCGTTGCCATCGCTTTGGATCTCCTTTTGTATCCGTGATTTCACTTTAGATCCGTGAATGGTTACCTATAGGCAATATGGGAATTACTGACAAAGGAATGAAAATAATCACAAAATAACTCGTCTAGAAGAGCTTGACCTGTTAAATTGCGGAAAAATAACGAAAACCGGATTGTCGCATTTGACGGGACTGAAAAATATGAGGTCTCTTCGTATTTGCACTGCGGAAAAAAACGAAATATCCACCGACGACCTTTTCCGGTTCCGACAAAAATAACCCAACTGTCAACTCGAATTTTATCCGTGGTAGAATCAACAAACGAAGAATGTCAAGTCGATTTTGCCACAAGACAAGGAAGAGGAAACGGATCTCTAACGTTTTCTTCGGGCAAGTTCACTGGCATAATGTTGACCAACGGAATCGGCGTTTTCCCGAAACCATTCACTTAGTTTTATATTTCCTGTTTCGGGCGCGTTAGAAGTCAAAAGATTTGACATAAGACCACCTATCTCCGGCCAGGTTAAAAAAACATCATGATGCCACCAGCCGATAAGTCGGGCAATGTAATAGCCGAGCCAACGGGGAACTGGAAGAAGGAGACGTCGAACTCCAATAATTCGACCAATAACACGTAATAGTTCAAGATAGGTATAATCTTCCGGTCCTACAGCGTCAATAA
The DNA here is from genome assembly GCA_964442735.1 of uncultured Planctomycetaceae bacterium. Classification (GTDB taxonomy): domain Bacteria; phylum Planctomycetota; class Planctomycetia; order Pirellulales; family Thermoguttaceae; genus JAUNBG01. The sequence continues at coordinate 2,659 of CAYUAP010000003.1, forward strand.
TAGCAGACTCCTTTTGTTCCACGGCGTTGACAACCAGTTCTGCAAAATCAAAAACATGAATCGGACGAATTCGATATTGACCGTTCCCGAAATATCCAACTATTGGAAAATGCCGCAAGGTCCAAGCAATATTATTAATCAGAATATCGTCAAGACCAAAAATAACCGTTGGACGGACTATTGTACAGGGCAGATTTGTTTCACGAAGCATTTCCTCCATTTGCGCTTTCCCGCGATAATACTCGAATGGTGAATTCTTGTCCGGATTGGCGATACTGGTGTGAATTATCCGTTTAACACCTGCCGAACAAGCAGATCGAAAAAGAAGGCCGGTATTTTCCACCGCCTGTCGATGGTTAAAAGAACCGTAATTAAATCGGACCCAATAGGTATTGATAAAAACGTCACAGTCGGCCATGGCCGATTCCAAACCAGCCGGATTGTTAAAATCAAGCGGATAGGAAGGAACGGCTCCATCAAAAGGATCTTTTGGGGGAACTGTATTGGTTAAGGTAATCACAGAGTAGCCTTTAGCCAGTAAACGTTTTGCTATCTGTCGACCTGAATAACCAAAAGCTCCGGTAACGGCTATTTTCATTATCATATTCCTTTCTTTTTTGACTGTTTTATGCACTCATTTCCATGTATTGCAGATCAGTCATGCCTTCTCAATGATAACGTCCATTTTCCCAATTTGATCTTTAATAATAACAGGACATTGTAATCGTTGAGAGATCTGTTTTAAAGAACGTCGCGACATTTTATCCCAATCTTGGGAAAGTAAATACTTTCTCCAGGTTCCATCGGTCAATTGAATCAGAAATAAAAGTTGTTCTTCGACCCGTGAATGACTTCCAGTTTTTATTATTTTCGATACCAATACAAAAAGATACCGTTGATATTCATTCCTGTGGTAGGATATATTCTCTTTAGAAATATACAGATCGCCCGAATGGGCGTCACAGGAAAAACGAATATCGCGATGGTCACCTCTCCAGTGTTTTCGGGCAAGATTTCGACAATACAGGTTCACAAAAGACATACAAACGATTACTAACAGCATAAATGGGGTCGTAAAGTATAAAACAACAGGTTTTCCAATCCAATAGAAAAATACTGCCAATAATATAATTGGAATATACAACAAAGAAAACCAGAAGAATAATATATACCAAAAACCTGGAGGATAGTTTTTAACTTCCATACAGGTATTGTTTTGTGACCAGCGGATACAAAAGGTACAACCAGATATCCCTAAAAGAAATTCACTGTAAAAATAGAGAAAATCGTCTGGAACGTTCCATTCCTTAACAAGGTTTTGACCGGATAGAGTGTTTTTTTGTTCCATGATTATACCTTTTGGGAGAAAACGGCTGTTCGTATCAATGTCATAACAGCGGATCACTTCTTTTTACATTCATCACTTTTATTATACTGAAAGTAATAATTGTCGTCAACCCAAATATTACCTACATATGTAATTTTTTAGAAAATAATCATGAAATATCTGAAATCAGGTTAAATATCAGGTACTATTATTTGTATTCTTAACATTTTTTTTATACTCAAGGTCGATATAAAAGTCTATTTTTCAAAACAGACGAGACGCCTGTTTTGGAGGATGCGGACGAGACGTCCGCACTTTCAGAAAATACCGAATTTATAACGTTGTATAGTATATTATAAACATTGAACGATACAAACCGAATTGAAAATGATATCTTCGGTTATTTTTCAGAATAATGTGGTGAAACAAAATGTTTAACGTTATTTTGCCCATTGACAAGACCTATTTCCTTGAGAGAACGTCCAGAAATCTGTTCGATCCATTGACGTAACTTCTGGGGAGTCGGTATGGAATTGTTATCGGTCGGTACGGAATCGATCGTTTTCGATGTATTTCCATAGAATTGATCCCAGCGTGTTCCATTGGTCTGGAAGGCTTCACAATTGATCAAGTCATTATTAAAGATGAAATTCCTGTTGATATTAACTTCGAGATCTTCGTCAACAAATGGGTATATTTTCTTTTCCAGATAGTTCTTGACATTCGTACCATAACTTCCATGAATGAACGAACGCAGATAACGGTCGTTTCCCCAAGGTGAAAAGCTAAATGCCTTTTTACAACAGACAAAGAGATTACGAATACAGAGATTGTCTTTGCCGCCATGAATCTGAATTCCGCCGAAGGCCCCACCACTGGAACGATAAAATATATTATCGGCCATAACAACTCCGGAGATCGAATCGTCAAGTCGAATACCCGCCTGTCCACATAATGCCAGACTGGATCCGATATGATGCCAGAAGTTCTTTTCAATAACGATTCCTCGATACATCGGATCACAATAGATATCAATTCCACTTTGATCACTGTACTCATAAACAACACTGTGTACTTCATTTCGGGCACAATATTGATCATTACCATCCATTCGAAACGCATGATGTGGAGAATCATAAATCAAGTTATTGGTTGCAGTCATACCACAGCCTGTAGTCTGAACCGCAGCAGCATATGCCCGGTCCACTTGACAAAACGAGGCAATTTCTGTATCGTAAATCGTTAGTCCGGAAGGCGTTAGTGAAGTACGGTCACCTCCCGTAAATCGAACGCCGCATCCACCAAGTCGACAGAGTTTCGAATGGTAAACACCCCCCCAGGAACATCCGGTCATAACAACCGCATGTACTCCCGTCCCATCAATTAGACAGTGGTCTAAATAACAGTCGGAACTTTTTTGCGCCCAGAATGCCGTCGTCCGGCAACCGGAAAAAGTCAGATTCTGAAAAAGGTATTTCGAACAGTCGATTAATTTAATAAACGGTCCAGAAAAAACGGATATCTCAATACGGTCTTTCTTCAAATCAATTCCTGGGGGTGGATAAAGATAAAGAAGACCGTTTGTCCGATCAATATAGAATTCGCCCGGGACGTCAAGTTCTTCAAGTATATTTCGCAGATAATAATGAAACTGTCCTGAAAGATTTTTGTAATCTACGGTTATTAGTTTGTTTTTTTGATCAATTTTAAGAACTTTTCGCGTATCCCCAGCCCACTCGTACTGGAACAGTCCGTTAGCCCAGATATCATTTTCATCCGGATTTTCGGAAATATACCAGCGTTGGGGACGGTCATAATCATAACGGAATGTACCGGAGTCGTTCTTTTTCCCATTGGTATTAGTGGAATTAACGACTTCACCGAAAGAGAGCTGTTCTTCACCTTCGTTTGGCCAACGGGCAAGAGTCTGTGCCTGACCGTTAATATAAAGATCCGTCCAAGGATTCATAATATCGTCTATTGGATATCCACGGTCAGTTACCGCTCCGAAATCGGTAACACCGTTCTTTTTAAGGTCACAAACGACTATTTTATCGCGTACCGATTCCGAAAATCGATTATAGACAGCAGTATTGCGGACAGAAGTAAATCCCTGTAACATTACATTTCCGGTAAAGATCGGACGAGCGTTTTCCTCCGCTCGAACAATAATGGATCCACTATTGTTCGAAGTTATTTTATTTTCAATCAGAGCGGTTTTTTCACAATAGTATCTTCCGTCGGCAACAATAACAAGAACCGATTTCCCCAATTGTGCGATTCGATTGGCCTTTTCCAGTACACCAGCCAAGGTTGCCAGAGGCTTTTCCTTCGAACCGTCGTTGGAATCGGAACCATTGGGAGCCAAAAAGAGTTTTATCACATTAGCCGGAATCTCTTTTGCTTTTTCGAATCGGGCAAGAGAATCGGCTTCCAGTTTATGTGCCCGATAGAGCATCTGACTTTCCAACAGTTGGACCTTGTTCTTAATCTTTGTTTCGTAGGGAAACGCTTGATTGAGTTTATTTTCAAGAGTATTATATAGAGAATCTCCCGTTATTTTATGAAGAACTTTCAGTTCCGACGATACTTGGTAGAGATTACTGACAAATTGATTATATTTTTCTACGTCTTCTTTTTGTGGTATTTTCCTGCTTAAAATATCATTGGCTTCTTTTTCGACCAGCGGAGCCGCCTTCAGAACATTCTCTTTTCCCCCTTCCAATAAAAGAATTTTTCGATATTCATCCCTATATAAATTGGACATGTAAACGTTGTCTTCAAACAATTTGACGAAATTTTCAATTGATTTTGGTTTATTGTTTAGATTGATAATGCCATATGTCGATTGAAAGTTTTTCAGAAAATCAATTTTCTTTTTTTCCAGTTCCGGATGTGTCTTGAATCGCGCGGCAACTTCTTCGGGAGTCATTGCACGCGGATAATAATCGAGCTGATCGACAAACATTTTATTCCAGCCGATACCATTATGTGTAAAACCGATTTTAATCGGCTGGTCCAGACTAACCAGATTTCCGGAATATGCAGTTTCCGCCCCCAATTCACCGTTGAGATAAATCTTCATGACTTTTCCATCATACGTACAAACCAAATCGTGAAGAATATCGGGCATAACATCCCCTTTATTGACAGAAATGGAAGATCGAACGGTAACTTTTCCGATTTCGAAACAGATCGCATGATTATCCCAAGAATACCAGGCACGTGCACCTTCGTAATATCCACTAGCAACGGAGAAGATCATTCCGGCATTCGAGTTGGCCGCATTAACTTCTCCTCCTTTCTCAAGGAACTTGACTCGTATCGCAAAGGAACAGGAGTTGGTGGAAAAATCAGGTTTTTTACCTGAAACCGCTTCTTTTTCCAAAATTCGATTGACGTCAATCGATTGTTCTCCGGTTGCTCCCGCAAATGTACTTTCCTGAAAGAATGAAAATCCCATCAGGATTAGTAAAATTATACTCTTTATTACATAACATCGCATATTTTGATTCCTTTATTCAATATTTTTTTCAATACACCAATCATTATTTCATAATAATAGATTGTTCCACAATAAGAGTAGGGGCATCATAAACAGGCATTTTTTTAAAGACGGTCCCGTCCTTCTGATTGCAGATACAATCTGCTGGAATCTCGTAAATGGCCCCCGTAACGACATCGACCCAAACAGGCTTTTTAAACGTAAAACCGGGCGCGATTAAATCGGCAGGAGTCGTTTCATTTTTATTTTCCGGATTGCTGGTACAATCCCAATAGGCAATAATGGGCGCTCCGGTCTTCTTCTGGCGAAACGTGTAAATGGAGTGATCTTTTTTGTAATCAAGTTTCAGATTTTTATTCGAAACAGTATCGATCGAAGCGTCAAAAATGGAAGCGAGATTCTGAACGGTATAATATGCAGGTTTGACTTTAAGCACTTTGAAATCTTCATTGCATTTAACAAGTCCCATTCGCTTCATAAATCGATCGGTCCGGGTACGAATCCAAATCGGATCCTCGAAATTTGTGTAACGTTTAGGAGAATCATAGGCAGGATCGTAAAACGTAAAGACCAATGTTTCGATATCATGACCAAGATCACCGATAATACGGCGGGCATTCCATTTGCATTGGGTCAATTCCGTATTCCATTTTCCGGAAGAGATTGGCGCACTGTAATGTGGATCGCTTGTAGCTCCCGCCTCCCCTTGCCAGATCTTGATCCTTGAATCATATTTACGTATTACGTCAACCATCTTTTCAACTTTAGGATAACAGGAATCCGGATTCACACTGTAATCATGATAAACAAGCCATTCGAAAAGTCCGATTTTATTCTTTTCTTTAAGAATTTTGAGATAGGCATCGACGAAATTGTAATTTGGCCAGGAAATCACCAGAGCTCCGATTTTCGCGTTGGGAATATTCCTCTTGATAATCTCCGCAGTACGGATATTGTTATCCGCGACAATCTCCGGAGTATTGGTCTTTTTATTATTCGGTTCGTTCCAACAGGCCCAATCGTTTACCTTGGAGTAATGCTTTGAAAGAGCGTCAACATATCGATCCCAGGCGGCTAGAGCTTCTTCACCTTGGGGCAGTCCGTCGGAAAGAGACGGTCCTCCACCACCAGGATAAATGGAATTGCCATATGATGTTTCAAGAAGAACGTCAAGCCCGTTTTCTGTCAGATAATCGACCTGCTTGTCAAGCCATTCAAAATCGTAAACGCCTTTGGTCTTTTCGATTTTTGCCCAGCCCGCATGAAGTCGTATTCGGCAGATCCCCAGTGGTGGAATGAATTCCTTAAACTGCTCGAAATCACCATAGTCCCGAGGCAACATTTCACATCCGATCGCCATTCTGGAACGGCCCACTTCCCGTGCTGATCGGGGAGTGACTGTTCCAATTCTCTTAAAACCAGGCTCCAATGTTGTTTGTACGCGATCATGGGTATTGTCAATCATTTGGGCAAAAATCGATGAACAAGTCACACCAAGAAAAATAACTAAAAAAGCAAGTCTATGCATCAATCGTCTCCTTTGGTTAATAAAAAAACAGTAACCGTTCATGGTATCATTCGGCAACGTCGACCGATATTACCGTATCAATCTTCCGTGAACGTTAAATGACTTTTATGCAGTATAATAAAAATCAATACAAAAGTCAACCATTATATTTTAAATAGAGAACAAAATAATGAATTACAAGACTGTAAAAGTGACAATTTTGCGAAGTGCAACGCCCGTCGAAGCGGAGTACCTTGACTTTCGGGAGACTCCTTCCCCGTCCGTAAAGAAGAAATCTTTGTTGAAAACCTTCAGGTTTTCGACCAAAACATAGTTTTCATCCCGTTATACTGTACGACGTTAGATACTGTACGACGTTAGATACTGTACGACGTTATAAATTCGGCATTTCCTGGGAACGCGGATGTCTCGTCCGTATCCTTTAAAACAGGCGTTTCGCCTGTTTTGAAAAATAGATTTTTATAACGACCTTGAGTATAAACAGTCTAGTGGTTGGGAACTCTTTAATTCGGGAGTTCATTCAGGGGAACAAAACAGGCGGGGACGCCTGTTTTGCGGTAATGCGGACGAGACGTCCATTTCCAGTCCTATCTGTTAAATAATCCAGTCAACTCCTGTTTTTAAGTGTTACGAACCACCAAGGATTCTCGTAAAAAAAGTTCCTTTCACGACGGCTTTATATGTTCTAATACTCATGGTGTCCGGATAAACTTGTATTACAGTCATATTAAAATCGGAATAAATTTGGAGTACAAGTAAATAATGTATCTAAAAAAATAATGTATCTAAAAAAATAATTGAAAACAGTGTGACAGGACTTGTATAAACCCTTTCTTGTTGTTAAAATAAAAATTTTCGTATCGTCCGATCTCAAATCGGTGAAAGTACATTAAAGTTAGAAAAAAGAGAAAGAGCGAGGTATCAAATGATACGAATTCGATATATGGTGACATTCGCGATTTTATGGGCTTTTATCGCGGTTTCAGAAGGGGGGGAGCCATCCTATTCAACCTGGTTGCGGTTTTGCGCGAATACTGACGGACGTTCGGCAGTGACGATTAAACCATCAGATGTTGCCGCTTGTCGGTTTACAGTTTCATCCAAATTAACCGGAATTTCCGTTGAGTGTCCGAGTTATAATAATAATGTCGGAGATCTGACGTTTTCGATCTATCACTGGAAAAAAGATTATCCAACAACAATAGCAGGGAAAAAACTTTTCTCGAAAAAATTTGTCAATTTTACAGATAACGCGATATTATCTCTTGAATTCAAACCTCTTTCCGCTGGAGAATATCTCTGGACACTTGATAATGCCCGAGAATTGGTAGGTGTCTGGAAATTTGCGGGAGCAAGTGAAGAAGTCACAACATTCTTCAATGGTTTACCAACCAACGGTATCTACTCGTTCAATATACAAATGTCTTCCCATGGGTCATTTCCATTTGTAGGAGATATGAAAACCTACCATTCCATATTGAATAAAACGACCGCACCTTCCGAACCTAAACTCGCCCCAGATTCGGCTATTGTTACACAAGATGTTCAGTCCGACACCTGGGATGCCATTGACGAATTGGACCGTGTTTTACCGAATAAAAATCAAGCAGGTCCTCTTCGAGCAGAAAAACAGGTCGGCATTTTCTATTGGACATGGCATAGTCCGCAATTCTGTACGACAGGTCCGTTCGATAATACGAAGATTACGACGGAACATCCAGATGCGGTTGGAAATCTTAATCATCCCGCCTGGGGACCGGTTGGAACGCGTCATCATTGGGGCGAGCCGCTCTTCGGATATTACACAACACAGGATGAATGGATACATCGTAAACATGCCGAAATGCTTGCCAATGCGGGAATCGACGCGATTATATTCGATGCAACCAACGGGGAACTAACCTGGATGGATTCGGTTAAGCCGTTAATGAAAGTCTATGATCAGGCACGTCGTGATGGAGTCAAGACACCAAAATTTGCTTTTATGCTCCCTTTCTCCAATTTGAAATGGACGGCAACCGATTTGGTCCAGCTTTGGCGTGATATTTATCGTGACGGACTCTATCAGGATTTATGGTTCTATTGGGATGGTAAACCATTAGTTTATGGAATGCCGGACGCTATCGATCAGCTTATAACGAAGGCAAAAGGGGCCGAAAAAGAGGAACTCCTTGCTATTAGAAGTTTCTTTTCGTTCCGTCCTGGTCAGCCCGCATATACTGGCGGTCCACGACGTCCGGATCAATGGAGTTGGTTGGAAGTTTATCCACAGCATGGTTATGGAGTACGTTCGGATGGAACTTTTGACATGATTTCGGTTGGAGTGGCACAGAATCATTCGTCGAAGAAATTCAATGGTCAATCGGGACTTGCCGCCATGAACGATCAAAATGTTTTTGGACGGGCCTATATTGCGGGTAAGCCACGTGATACACGTCCTAACGCCGATCTTTACGGTGGTAATTTTCAACAGCAATGGAGCAGAGCGTTCGATCTCGATCCCCGATTTGTCTTTATTACCGGCTGGAACGAATGGATTGCCGTTCGTGTTGCCGATTGGCTCGGAACGCCGAATGCATTCCCTGATCAATATAACGAGCCCTTCAGTCGCGATACAGAACCATCACGAGGACGTCTTATGGATAACTATTATATGCAGTTGATATCAAATGTCCGCCGGTTTAAAGGTGTACATCCACAGCAGGGAGCGGGACCGAAGAAGAGCTTCGAGTTAACTGATATTACACAAGCCGACTGGACGGATGTTACTCCTGTGTATCGCGATTATCGCGGGGATACGGTTCATCGGGATGCGTCCGGTTATGGTAAAACTCGATATATTAACGATTCCGGACGAAACGATATTGTTCTGGCGAAAGTTACACGAGACAATAAAAATCTCTATTTTCTCGTCGAAACGGCAAATGATTTAACTCCAGTTCAAGGAACCAACTGGATGAGACTGTTTTTGGCCACTTCCGATTCCTGGAAACCGAAAACAAAAAAAGAAAATTGGGAACATTTTGATTTTTATATCGAACAGACGACAGACGGAGCGGTTTTAAAACGTTCGACCAGTGGCTGGAACTGGAAGACGGTATGTCCAGTAACACGTCGGATTAAGGGGAAACGGCTTGAAGTATCCGTTCCACTTGACGTGTTGGGACTGGAATCCAATAAAATCGACCTGCATTTTAAATGGTCCGACAATATGCGGGTTGATGGCGATATTCTCGATTTCTATCAATTTGGGGATACTGCGCCCGATGGTCGGTTCACCTATCGATTTTTTACGGAATAACAATTCGAAGTGTAAATGTTTTACTTAAAATTTTCATTTGCCCTCCCCTTCCCCGTTCCAGGATTGAATCTGAATGGAATATTGAATCGGCTTGTCGTCTTTGTTCTCCCGAACCGTAAAGGTCACTGTACGCTCTTCGTTAGCGGCAAGCCAAAAGAAATTATCGCCAGCATAGAAAAGTGGCTTGATTGCCGATAACTCAAACCAGGTTACTGGTGAAGGCACTTGACCTTGATTGGAGATCTTCAAAAGATACTCCGTTATTCGATAACGACCGTCTATCCGTTCCGTTTGGCTGATAATTTCGCAAACAGGTTTTGATTTTGGGGCATTTTTGAGAACGGTCTTTAAATGGGGCCCCTTTTCATTGGTTGGCCAGTTACACGGTTTACTGATATATGTTTTATAGAATTCCTCTTCCTCCATCTTTTGAACTGTTCGTGGATTATAAACGCTTCGTGAAACAATATGGTCTCCTTGTTTTAACTCGACAACAACGAAGAAAAAGCGGTTTTTATAGTCGGTCGGAATAGTCCAGTCGTCAAGTTTCACAAACTCGACGGATGGTGCGGATTTCCATAAAACCGATTTCGTCCATTCATGAAGAGTATGAAATTGATCGTCATAAATGCGAAGAGCTAATAGTGCGTTTCCGGCAGGAGCATTGGAAAGATTCAAAATTTTCACGGCGGAAGGAAATTGTTCTCCCGCCTTCCAAAGAACACGTTCCAGATCGAAAACAACATGAATCGGTTCATATGTTCTTTTCAGGAAATAATATGGGGCAACAGGTAATCCGGTTCCGTCAACAAGTTGTACACCGGAAATCACAGGCCAGGATCGTGCGAAAACCCAAGGCATCTGTACGGCAGTTACAGGATAATTCCCAAGCATTCCTTCGGAAAATAATTGATAAAATTCCCCTGCCCCCAACTGGGTACCCATCGCCATATCCTGTAGTGTCAAATCCCGTAATGAAACATAATGCGATGCCCGACTCAACATTCGGGGAATACGTTGTGGATAATACTCCACAAAATGATGGATCGATTCCGGACACAATTTTCGATATTCTTCCAAATACATTTTGTCAACATGTTTGAACTCTTCGTCATTGATCAATCCATTGCCAAGCGAACGTTCTGACGATACCGAATGAATTCCACTCTCGGCCAGAGCGGGATAATTTTTGAATCTTTTTTTATACCAGGTCGGATCCATATCGGGATAACAGTGAAATGATCCTTCGTCTGGAGATGTCCTGACGAATTTTCGCGAAGGATCGAAAATATTTAAATTCCGCTCGATAATTCCCGTATAGGGCGTATTGCCCGGACAGAAAGGGTTAAACTCGTTTCCACCGCACCAAACGGCCAATGATGTTCGGTTACGCAGTCGAAAAATCGTATGCATCGTTTGAGATTCCCAGACAAGTGTATTCCAGGTAGTGACTTCTGCATTACCGATCGGAAAATCCTGCCAGACCATCAGTCCATATTGATCGCAGGCATCGTAAAATTCCTCCGCCTCCTGAAGTCCGGGCCCCCAGATTCGAAGAATTTGTATTCCAGCGTCCTTGGCCATCTTCAAATACCAACGATATTTTTCGGCGGGTAGATCGAACAGAGAGTCAATCGGCATCCAATTGACTCCTTTAACAAAAAATTTCTTGCCATTGACGATACACTGCCAGTCCCCCCAGCGATCAGCCATTTTCGGACCTGGTGTCTCTGTCCATTGAATCGTTCGAATGCCAAACGGAAACGCAATTGTATCAATGATGTTTCCGTTCTTCAGTAATTCGATCTTAACGTCATAAATGGGCTGATCTCCTAATTGATTCGGATACCAAAGAGCGGGTTTGTCAATCGTCAAATTGGTTCGGAACCAGTTGCGTCCCGAATAGAGATCAATGGGAAATTCACGAACGATTTCCGTATTCCCTTTTATGAAAACAGACCGAATTTTATATATTCCTTCCTGTTTTGATCTTTCTTCTCCACCGGATGACAAATCGATCAACTGACGATTTTTGGGAGGATAAAGTGATATCTCCAGAGAATGTTTGTCGACGAGTATTTCTGTTTCCAAGTGAAGATCTGCCTGATCTACTGATACTTTTTGAGTCACTAAATATGGACGCTCCAAATGTACACGGGGAACAGAATCAATCCGAACGCCTCTCCAGATTCCAAAAGAGAAAAACGGTTTGGCATTATCGCCTGCTGCCGTTCCCCAAGGCTTAACAGCATAACCCATCTTGAATCCTGATATGTTCGGTTGTCGTTTTTTTGCCGAATCAACCGCGACGACAATCGTATTAGGTCCATCGTCTTTCAGAAGTGATGAAATTTCAAACTCCGGACCTCCAAACATTCCTTCATGTATCCCCAACTTCTTCCCATTTAGCCAGACGGAGGAATAATAATCGACACCCTCAAAAGAGAGAAAAACATATCCTTTCTTTTTTTCCGGAGACAGAGTAAAAGATTTCGTAAAGCACCAGGTTTTTTCATGAATCCAATCATAAAGACCGGAATTCATTCCTTTATACGGATCGGGAAATTCCCCCGCAAAAAAAAGTGCATTCTGAACCGTCATTGGAGACTTCATCGTCCACCATTTCTTGATCGTTTCAAGTTCGTCGGACGATGATGGCATTGTATCCATCCAGCCAAATCGCCAGTCGTTACTCAACTCCAGATGTTGTGCCCCACTTCGCGAGGTAATTCGGAAAATATTATTGTTCGAATCTTCCTGCTTAACCGGTTCAACTGCAAACAATACGGATCCAAAAAAAAGTATTGTCTCCAATAATAAAAATAAAGTCTTTTTCATCTTTTATCCTATCTTCTGGTAATTTATAAATAAAAGGGACGGGAGAGTTTTTATGGGGGACGGAAATTAATTGATTCATGGAAATAAATGATTTTAATTCATAAATGATATCCATCACTTCTATCATCAAGTGGTAAACTAAATAGTTCTATTCCGGTCTATCATAGGCACCTTGAAGAAGATAACCATTGATCATGGCCCGACAGTCCAGAAGAGCCCCTACACTGTCCATATATTCAACTTTGGTATTGAACATTGTTCGTTGCGCGTTGAGCAATTCGATATAGCTACATTGTCCTTGCTGATAAGATTGAAGGATCAATTTAAGCGATTCGTCGACTTCGGCAAGTATACCTTCCTGATAAAATCGGACACGCTGTCGTGCTATATTAAACTGGGCGAATTTATTTTGAAATGAGGTTTTTAATGCCGTTTTAATTCGTTCGATATTGGCAACTGCCGCCTGAATTTCATATTGTGCACGCATGATATTACCCTGATTTTTGTCATTAATTCTTAAAGGAATATTGAAACCTGCGGATACTTCCGTTTGTTTTTCATACGTATTATATACAACACTTCCTTCGACATTAACTTCAATTCCGGCTTCCATACGTTCTTTTTGGATTTTGGATTGAGCTACTGACAATTCGGCCTGTGCTCGCCGGAACTGTGGACTCTGTTCCAGAAGACGCTGGAAAAGTGAATTCTCGTCCAGGTCTATCGGTATACGGTCAAGCGAATCGGTAATTTTATAAAACGTACCTTCCGGAGCATTGAGTAATAACGTAATCTCCTTCGAAATGGCCTCACGTTCAAGTTGAACGTCGCCAAGAGACATTTTTGCCTTGTTTAGTTCTATTTTGGCCTGAAGATAATCTGTTTTAGGAACCTCGTTTGCTTTTAGTAAACTACCAGCGACCTCTGCCGATTTTTCACAAATCGATAACAGTTCTCTAATTAGAACTTCTTTATTTTGTGTGATCAATAAACGATAGCCTGCAATAGTAGCGTCGTTAATGACTTTTTGCCGTTGAATTTCCAGTCCTTGCATTGCCGCGTTTTGTTCCGCTCCGACAACACTTTGTCGTGCGGCTAATTTGTATTCAGGAACAATCTCTTGGGAGAGAGCAATCCCTTGTCGTCCGGCTCCTTTATATCCCCCCATTTCATCAGCAACGTAACCGGCCATCGGATTTTTCTTTAATCCGGCCTGAATCATGCTCCCCTGATAGGAATTAACCTGTTCCGTTGCCTGACGAATCGCTGGATTATTGGTGATTGCTAAAGAAGTGATTTCTTCTATAGAAATGGATTGTATACCACCGTCTGAAAGAGAACTAGTCTTTGTACTGTTCTGATTTCCGTTCGATGCCGGGGCCTGTATTGGAGTTTGCTGTATTGGGACTTGTGTTATATCGCGATACATGACAAATGTATTGGAATAGCTTGTATTGGAATAGCTTGTATTGGAATAGCTTGTATTGGAATAGCTATTTGCCGGGAAAGTGTTATTCCGCGTTTGTCCCATGAGTGTATCTGTGGATAAAGCGACTACTACAAGGCAAAACATTAATATAAACAATGTTCTGCCCATTGTGTAGATTTTATGACGTTCTATCATTTAAATCCTCCGTGAAATACTTCTCTCCCCAAGCATAAAAGAGTGTCATTCTCATAAAGGGATAATCGGTTACTTGACTGGTGGTACTCTATACAAATTACAGGAATTATTATTATTTTTAGGTTTAACTGTGAAAAAGGGTCTTTGAGACAACTTTTTATAGATAAAGCGTAATACAAAGAAAGCGTAATACAAAGAAATAAATCACACAAAACAGGTAAAAATCGAATTTTTATATTTTTTCAAACATACCTCCAGCCGGAAGGAAATGCACTTCGATGTTTCCTTCAAGGAACGTTCTCAAAAATGTATCGCAAGAGGAAACAGATCAATTTCCTTAATTTTCCTTAATTTTATTTATATTTATTTATATTTATTTATATTTATTTATATTTATTTTTAATACGGGTGTTTCATTCAAACACTTCAAATATTATAATTATGACCAGTATCTTCGGAGATCCTTTTTGAAAAAAGTTTTCTCAAAACTTTTTAAAGAAAAGAACTGATTGACATTTATGACAGGAAAGAATAAAATATTGTTTTATGGGTAATGACAGTTCTTCCATTATCTGATAATTGGGTGGGTCGAATAATATAACTTTGGCTATAGCCTTTAAAAGGAAATTTTATGAAACATTTTCTCTGTTTGTTACTATTGTCTGTATTTCCGTTGTCTCTATTATTTGGAGCGGAACACACCTTTTCCATGAAAGGATGCCGTGAATTTACTCCCCTTCCTGCAGGAGCGGTCGAGCCACAAGGCTGGTTACGTGATTGGGCCGAATCGGCTCGGGATGGTTATACGGCACACATGGAAGAGGTTCATAAAGATTTTAAAAATGCCTGGTCTGCCGATTTCGCTCCTTTTTGTCAAGTGGGAGATTGGGGGGCGGGGGCCTGGCACTTGGAAGGGGGTGGATACTGGTTTGATGGACTTGTCCGACTCGCCTATGCACTACACGATGAAAACATGATGGCTCTAGCCAAAAGGCGCCTGGCTCCGGTCATGAATAATGCGACATCCGATGGAATCGGCTATTTTTATTGGCTGAAACGTAATAATCCGAATGATTTAAAATCAGTTCTGCCCGACAATGGCTGGGGGCTTTGGGCCAATGGACTGTTCGGACATGCCATGACAGCCTATTATGATGCCTCGGATGATCCGAAAGCGCTTCGCGCTATGCAATTCGCCAACGATTCCCGGGATATTCGCTGTATTTCTGTTCTCGGCTATCGATTTGCTCCCAACGGAACCTGGAACGCTATCGAAAATTATAGAAAGAACGGGAACAAAGACATTGCGGAAGTTCTCGATCGTATTTTTGACAATCGGGATGTCGATTGGCCGAAAACGTGGGCCATGTATCGATCACTTCCTCCTGATGAATTGAAACGAGGTGAAAAATATTATAAAATAGTTTGGGAATATCAGTTTCATGGGGCCGTGATAAATGAAATTCTGACCGGATGGGCCATGGGAACACTCTGGACTGGACGTCCTGAATTTCTCAAGACAATTACAGCCTGGACCAATTTACTGGACGAAAAATGTCTACAACCACACGGTGCTCTTGTCGAAGACGAATGGTTTGGTCCTACCGGTGCCTATCGCGGAACAGAAACATGTTCCCTGGCAAACGAGGAATGCCGTCGTATTCAGATATTTACCCTGACTGGTAATGGTTCGGAGGCGGATAAAATCGAACGGTTGTTTTTTAATGCCGTTCCAGGAGCGGTAACACGTGATTTTACTAAACATGTCTATTTTCAATCGCCTAATCGACTATCCGACGGCGCTCTCACTGCCGATTCCTATTCCCATCGGGGACGTGACCGGTTTGCTCGAACACATAATCCGCTCTGTTGTACCGCCGGCTTGAATAAAATGATACCCTATTATATACAATATCAATGGATGATTGCTGCCGACAAGGGTCCTGCGGCGGTCCTTTATGCCCCAGGTCGTTTAACAACCAAAATCGGGGATGGAACTTCCGTTCAAATCGAAACGGTTACCAACTATCCATTCGACGAAACAATTTCCATGACCGTTAAACCGGAAAAGGCAACTAATTTTTCACTCTGGCTCCGAATTCCAAACTGGTGTAAAAATGCCTTTGCCTCCGTCAATGGAATATCAGTTGATGTCAAGACAAACGAACATGGTTTTATGCAAATCAATCGAAAATGGATTTCTGGTGACTGCGTTGTCCTGCGATTTCCAATGGCACCACGTCTGGAACGGGGAATCGACCGAAATCTGCCTTTAACAAAAGAACGTACAAAAACAGTTGTTTGGAGCGAATACGCCGATGCGGATTTAAAGACAACCCCCTATACCTGTGTCTCTCTTGGTCCTCTTCTCTTTGCGCTTCCAATTCCGGAAAAAGACGAAAATACTCCCATGGAAAATGCCGAATGGCAATTTGCCCTCAATGACAAATTAACATCGGAGGTCCTGAAAGTCGTTCGAACTTCCTTCCCGACAAAGTGGAACTGGCCCGTCGATTCCCCCTTAAAGATTATGATTCCCGCAATTCAAGCGAAGTGGAAGTACGATCCTCTGGCGCCTGTTCTTCCATGTAGTAAAGAGATTCACCCTGGAACCGTTCGGGAAATTTCACTCGTCCCATACGGCTGTGCCAAACTCCGTATTTCCATGTTTCCTGTCGTTGATCTTTCTGTCTGTAATGGTCACGACTAAATGTATTTATACGTAAATACGTAATATATTTTGATGACAGAATGAGACTGAAATAAAAATGCCTTTTAACTATATCATGATATGTTTTATAGGTATTTGTTATTTTAAAATTAAAAGGTATAATAGAGAAAATTACGGTGGAAAACCGTATAATATAATAATTAAAAACAGATAAAGGAGCAATACATGAATACAAAAATGATTTATGACTATTCCATTCCAACAAGAACACTGTTTGGGTCTGGACGTTTGAACGAGTTATACGAACAGCAGCTCCCGGGCAAGAAAGCGGCGATAATTATATCTAACGGAAAATCGACACGTACGAACGGTTATCTGGACCGAACCATAGAACAGCTCCAAAAAAGGGGCGTTGAATATGTTATATTCGACCAGATTGAGCCGAATCCACTCAGTACGACAGTCGATAGGGGAGGAACTTTTGTTCGGGCAAACAACTGCGATTTTCTTGTTGCACTGGGCGGAGGAAGTGTTATGGACGCTGCGAAAGGAATTGCAGCAATGGCGACCAACAATGGGACCATTTGGGACTATGTCCTGTTCGGAACAGGAAAAAAACAGCCGCTTGCAAACGATCCTCTACCGATCGTTGCCATAACAACAACGGCAGGAACTGGTTCGGAGACCGATGCAGGTTCCGTTATCACCAATCCGGCAACCAACGAAAAAACGGCCTTTTTTAACCCTAAATCTTTTCCCGTTCTGGCTATAGTCGATCCGGAACTGACATTGTCCGTTCCTCCAAAATTTACCGCATTTCAAGGCTTCGACGCATTGTTTCATTGTACGGAAGGATATATTGCTAAAACGGCTAATCTGATTTCGGACATGTACGCCTTAACCGCTATTGAAAATATCGCCGCAAATTTACCGACTGCCGTTCACAATGGTAAAATTCTGGCCGCTCGCGAACATGTCTCGTTTGCCAATACGCTGGCAGGAACCGTTATGATGACCTCTAATTGTACTAGTGAACATTCATTAGAACATGCTTTGTCCGCCTTTCATCAAACTTTACCACATGGCGCTGGCTTGATTATGATTAGTAAAGCGTATTATACGCATTTTATCAACAAACATGTCTGTGATGACCGATTTATTCGTATGGCACAGGCTATGGGAAATCAGAACGCAAATGTTCCCATGGATTTTATCGAAGCTTTGGTTAAACTACAGCAAGCCTGTGGTGTTGCGGATCTAAAAATGTCGGATTACGGTATTACGCCTGACGAGTTTGAAAAATTTGCCCATAACGCACAATCTGCTATGGACTTCCTGTTTCCATGCGACCGAACGGTTCTCTCGATTGCCGATTGTGTTGCCATTTATACCGACTCGTATAAATAATGCGTTTAATAAAAGGAAAAACGATATAATGTAAACAGTCTAAACTCAATATTTAATGATTATTGAAATGTTTATCCTCAATTATGGTGGTTCTATCAATCCTACAGTTATTGGATTGATAGAATGTCAATAAATTTCATACTTCTTTTGTCACTCGGTTGAATGGTCTGAACGGTTTTATCTTCAAAATGCCGACATTAAACAGTACCAGAATCCGTGTGATAAAAAATAATAATCATCGGTTGTCCTATTGTTAAATCAACTTTATAAACTGTTAGCATTTGACGTCTATGACATTTCGTGGACGCTGGTATTCCGGCCTGGTCTTCCTCTGGAACTTGATAGTCGATAGCAATTAAAACATCATTTTACTATTCATCATTTTACTATTCATCCCCTGTCAAACGATATTTTACCTGTCATACTATATTTTCATTGATATCTGGATTCTGACAGAATCCAACGATTCCTTTATGAACCATGAACTTTATGACCTATAGACTCTTTTACTTCATTTATAAGAGCGTGCTTTTTTAGGTTAAATCAAAAATTCTCTCCTGTAAACAAACCCTAATTTTATAGTATCTTTTACAGCTTTTTCTCTTTATTGATTTTCAGCTTTCATAATAACATAACACACCAGCCTTTTGATATTGTTTTGAGAATTCCATAAAAACAGGAAGGAAATTATATGAATAAAAGCATTTCCGGCAGCAACAATTTATTTGGTTATTATCGATCATTAAAACAACGTGGATATCGTTCGGCACGAATTGAAGAACTGGAAGAAAGAACTCTTCTAGCCGTGTCTGTACTTGAAATCAATGGAATGTCCTATGATGCATCGATCAATCAATCGAACTCCGGTATTTGGTCTTGGGATACCACTAGTCAAACATTATCTCTTGTCGATTATATCGGAGGAGCTATAGCAGCTTCTTTTGAAAGTTCCGATACTACAAAACTGATAACAATTGACCTTGGCAGTTCCGGAACCCATCATTTTATTAATGTTATACCGGGAACAGATGGTCTTAACATTGATGGACGCATTGCCTTTACTGGTTCGGATGAAAGTTCATTATATGTATATGGCGGAATTAGAGCCGATGGAAACGGAACCGTAGGTATTGATAATATCACGAAAACAGCCGATATCAATATCTATTATGCGGATACCCATATTGATGCATTCGCCAATACACAGGCAGAATTACAGAACGCTATCGATTCGGCAACAGGTGGCAGTGGAAATGATACCGGTACCCAATATACTGTTATGGTTGCCAATAGTATCCAATTAACTTCGTTTACCAGAACCAATAATAAAACTGTTTCCGATATTAGAATTGATGGACAGCGTAATATTATGATACTCTCCAGCGGTGACTGGACAATCAACGCTTCCACTACTACGACAAGCAGTTCCGTTATCTGCATTAATAATTATAGTACAGATAATTCGACGCCTTCGGTCAATAAAGCATCCGTTCTTTCGTTAAATAGTAGTGTTTCTCTTGGTACAACTTCCTTGACTCTAACCAGTACTACGGAATTAGGAGGAAGTACGGCACGGGCCCGAAGTGTTTCTCTCGTTCATAACAGTGGTACGTTCTATTTGTATAACGGTGTTAATATCGTTAATAATATCAATTCGGATAGTACAATGTACAATCCTGGCGATAATGCCGGTGGTGTTTACGTTGCAGGGCCATGGTCAACAACAACCGCTTATACGACAAGTTTATTGACCGTTGACTCCGATGGTAATCCAACCGGAGAGAGAGTCAGTGAAAATGGAACTGTTATTGCCAGTCAATTGAATCTCATGGCCGCTTTTTATATGTATGGAGGAACAATTTCCGGAAATATTTCCTATCTGCATGGAGGAGGTATCGACTCTTTTGGAATAGTATATATCAATGGTGGTACCCTGGAAAATAATACCGCCTATTGGGAAGGAGGTGGTATCTTCAGTCGCGGTTATGTTTTTCTAAACGAAGGGGCTATTTTGAATAATATCTGTACACGAAATACCAGTAATGATTATGGTAAAGGAGGAGGGATTCATAACAGTATCACTGCCTATTTGGAGATGAATGGAGGTACGATTTATGGTAATCGTAGTGTTCGCGGAGGGGGTATCTATGCTGGAGGAAACGGAAGTGCGACTCTGGTCATTAACGGTGGTTCCATTACGTACAATTACGCGTCAGGTGTCTATACAAACCAGGCTAATCTGGGTGATGGAGGGGGAATTTGGGCCAACTCCACCGTTAAAATCTACGGAGGTAAAATCGCCTATAATTATACACTTAATAATATCGGAAATGGAATTTACATTCAGCCGGCCGATTCTTCCAGCGCAATTAGAGATCCGTTGATTTATATCGGCGGGTCTGGCAGTGTATCCACCTCCAATAAAGTGTATATTGGAAGTATTACTCAAATACATGATAAACCGTCTGGTATTCCTTTAATCCCCATTCGTGTGGAATCAACTTTAACCACAGTCGGTTCCATTATGTATATTAGTTTGGCTTCTTCTCTGGCCAGTTCCATGAAAGAAGGATTTCCTTTGATTTATTTCGAATCCGGATTGGATGTCGTTGAAAGTAAATTTACTTTAGACAGTACCGATTGGGAATTCTGTATTAGTACCGGAGAATATAACAATGGAACGATTACAGACTACAAAACACAATTTGGTGCTCTTCCCGATTCTATTAGTAATGGAACAGTGATCGAAGACAACGCAGCTTATGCACAAATGTTGGTCTTTCACCTTATTACGAATAACAATGCCTACTCCATACGTATCGGAGATCTCTTCTTTACGACCCGGGACAACGCCTTTGAATGGATCGAAACCTATTATATTAATGGGACGGAAAGTATGATGACTCCATGGATCTATACTAATTATTATCTCGCAGAGGTCGGTTCTTCCGTGGATAATCCATTGATTTTGAATATGATTCATAACACCTCTTCAACGCAAATCGATAAAGTAAAAAATCATCTAATGATTCGATCCGAAACCGAATCGACAAAAAATTCCATTATGTCTATTATCGGAAGTGCCCCCACCGATTACAGTTATTTTCTCTTCTCCGGGACAGAAGCTTCCCGAACAGGGTCCGTTGTTGCCATGACCTCTTCCTTTACCTGGTCGGACGAAGGTGATTTTGAAATGTCCATAAATCATGCAGCAGTTATTCCGATGGATTCATCCGCTCTGGTAACCGTAAACGCAAACTCTTCCTTGACTCTTGGCGAAAATACGATCGATTCCGGTTATCTGACGATTAACGCAAATTATCAATATGCAAAACAGGGGGCCTATTATCTGGTTGAGGGATCTCTTGATGCTCCTGGTCAGTTGATTATTAATTCCAAAACAACGGTCAAAAATAACAGGAATTCCTATAGCGAAGCAATCAATCTGAATCGAATGGCAGGCTGTGTCGTTGTTACCGGATACGGTGAATTAACTTTACGCGGTACAATTCAGGAATGTCTCGGTACAACAGCCGGTGCTATTGTGATTAATTCTTCTAACGCAACTGTCACTATCGATGGTGGAAAAATCCTCGGCTGCAATTCAGGGATAGCCTCTTTTAATGGTCAGATTATTTCTGGAACAGTTTCTGGCGCCGGTGCTATATGGAATGCTTCCGGAGATATCACCAACGAAGGAAAAGTCTGGTTCTATCTTGATACGGATACAACCCATTCCAGTCCCATTTATTCCGAACTCGCCGGTAACGTTCATCAGGGTGATACTTTTACCATCTCCTCCGGAAGTCATGCGGGGACATATGTCATTTCTGTTGATACTTCCGATAATATCACCTTTGTCAGGCAGGGTGACAGTTCCATAACCGGGATTGGTGTAACTACAAATGGCGGAACACTCTATATTCCCTGGGATAAAGCAACGATCGAACTCCCAAAATCGTTAATTCCTGATAATGAAGTGACTTGGTTCTATTACGCTGACGGTAGTTACATGGGCTCTAAATTCGGGCCCGTGGTTACTGGTGATACCGTTACTTTTTATAATTATGGCACGAACGTTTATGTGACCTATACTGTAACTAACAATTCCGGAATCATTACCATTACAGGAAGTGATAGTTCCTCCGGAACCGGGCAGATTAGTCCCGTAGAATACTCCCTGTGGGGGACAGGAGGAACCATTACGATAAATGGAACGGCGATGATTACTGAAAATAACGGACGATACGGAGGTATTTTCAATACAGGGACCATTAATATGAATGGTGGAACTTTTATTGATAATACAAATAACATCGTTTCTTCCACGTCCGATGTCAATTCCGACTCTATTACTCTAACTGGTGGCAACATTACAGTTGTTACCAGCGGTACCAATAAAACGATTACCATTATCGATACATACGCATCTGTTATCGGAAGTAATGGAAGAACATATCCCGTGATCGAATCACGAAGCGATTCTCAGGTGGCCGGTATCATTACGATTGGTTCATATAAATATAAATATAATTCGGCAACGTTGGTATTTACCTATAATCAGACAACTCCGAACCTCTCTTCCGCCGTGATTACCGTTGATACAGCCAATACCACAGTTCCCGATATTACAACCGCGATAGCCATCATCAGTGCTACGGGAATTAATACTGAACCGATTCGGGACAATATCGCCATTTGGCAAAGCGGAATTCTTAATATGTCTGGCTCTGCCTATATCAATGATAGTAATATCGTCTACCTGGACGAATGTCAAGTTTTTACGATAACAGGAGAACTCAATACTTCCACCTATACCAATGCCGGATCCTCCTTGAGTTATGATTCATGGAGTATGGAACCAATGACAATTCTCTATATCGTCGATATGACTGGAGTACCCTCCGATCAAAATATTACCGAAGCAACTGCTCTGATGGAATCGGGAATTCTTCAGCATATTCGGACAAATGCTGTTGTTCAGGACGTTAATCGCACGACGAGTGTTCTGACACCGAATATCGTTATCTCCTACGCGACCTTGACCTATTGGGAAAATTTTGATTCGTCCGATACCGTATCCTATCAGGATCCAACCACCTATCTCGGAGGAGATGTTGTTAGTACCATGACCTATTTCCAGGTAATGACGGCCTCTGGTGGAGACTTCATGATAAAGAATAATTATGCGTTCATCGGTTGGAATTCGAAGCAGGATGGAACAGGAACCTGGTATCATCCCGGCGAGGCACTTTCGGAAAATATCACACTGACATCTTTGAGTACAATACTGTATGCGCAATGGTCCAATACCTATCTTTCAACTCTGGATGATGAAATCGTAACGGGCGATGGATATCGTTCTTTACGGGAAGCCTTGATTATTTCACAGTATTCGAACGACTTTTTCGATCATTTTATTACAATACAAACCGACTATACGAAATGGGAACAGTACTCCGGTAATACTGGCGATAATAAAAGCGGACAGGAGTGGACATGGGCCTTCCCTACGAATTTAACCGTCTATTTGAGTTCGACTTATTCCGGACTGAATCAAGCATTAACGACGAATTCACTAGCTGATATTACCGCTGTTATGAATGAATATACGGGAATTATCGGTGGAATAACACGTTACGCCGCGAAAAGTACGATTTTCACCAATGGCTCTCTCGTTTACGGATTTTATGGAGACACTGTTACCGGTTCAACACTTCAGGAAATATCTGTAGACAAACTGGATGGAACAAGTCTAACGTGCTATGTCATCAATACAAATGGAGAGATTACACTTTACAGCGATTCTACTGGAACGAATAAAGTCGCAAACGGAACGGCCTGGACCGATACAACACTCTTTCTTGAAAATGAAAATAACGAAAATTATACCTTTGCGGGTTCCGTTTCGGGGGCAGTTGTACTCGATAATGTTGTTGCCGTTGGTAATGCAACCTGTCAAATAACAACGGCGATTACCGGTGGATTTAATTACACCTCGTATTATGGAATTACCGGAATGACCGCTGTTACTACCGGTCTTAACCTGGATACATATGATTTAATTGTACAAACTCTAACGGGGACCGGACTCTATTACAGTGGCTCTGTTACTCTGTTTACCAATACCAACGGATTAACAATCGGATATGTCGAAAATGCGGTAACCACAAGTGGTTCCATTACACTAAAAGGCAACTCAACCAGTTATTATGTTACTGTTTCCGGTTCGACTATAACTTTATGGACAGATAGTACCCAAACAACCAAACTGGCCTCGGGAAAAGTCTATTCCGATGAAACATTATTCTTCGCAACAGACGATACCGATCAAACTGCCCCAATTCAAAAAAAATCGGGAGAGGTCACCGATAACGAATCCATTATATTTGACAATCTGGTTCAATGTACGATTGCTATTGATACGTCAGGAAATATTACTTTTTCTTCCAATAGCGATACACGAACTCATAATATTATCATTGATGCTGGACAGGAATCAATAACAACGGAAACAGGATTTCGTCATTTAGTATTGTCCGTTACTAATGATATATTGAGTAATCCGGTCAAGATATCCGGTCTTCATTTCATTAATGGACGTGAAAAAAATGGTGGTTCCATTTATATTTCCGCAGGTAATATTACCTTCGAAAGCTGTAACTTTTATGATAATACCGCGTATACAAGCAACAGTTATGCTACAGGAGCTACAGGAAACGGAGGGGCTATTGCTAATATGGGTGGTACTCTGACACTTGCCTCCTACTCCAGTGTGGAAATTTCCGACTTCAATACGAATATCAGTAATCAAACGAATCCTGATCGCATTAATGCACGTCTGGGAGGGGCCATATTCAATACATCGACATGTTCTATAACCGACTCCTATTGTTCCTGGCTGAACGTTAGTTGGTGTGGGGGCGCTCTTTATAATAAATATATCGGAACTCTCAACAGTGACGGACTTTTGGATGGGACACTGGCATCCATGTCGATTACAAACTCTACTATATTCCATAATACTGCTGACTACGGTGGTGGTATTGCTAATTATGGAATAATGACGATAGAAAAGTCGAAAACGTCTTCATCATCACTCCTGAATACGATTCTTTATAACCAGGCCAATTACAATGGGGGGGGAATACTTAATGGATATATGTTGACGACGACAGGAATTCAGAATTCTCTCACTATAGGCGATATTTCAATTTCCCACAATAATGCTCTTGGAAACGGTACCTCGGATATTAAAATACTTAACGGCGGTTTCGGCGGAGGTGTTATTAATGGTTCCATTATGACAATTCAAGGAACTATCTTTTCACAGAACAATGCAACCATTAATGGTGGAGGAATTAGTAATACAAGAGCTTCATCTGTTTATGGAACTGGTTTCAGTACCGAAGCTTATGGTGTTTTACTCATTCAGGACAACGAAAACAGTGTCTATACAATCTTTAATCTGAATACCGCAACAGAATGTGGAGGAGGAATCGGCAATTGGGGCCATTTAACGATTCAAGGACAGACCAGTTTCGTCTCGAATACAGCCGCCCTGGGAGATCAGATTTACAATGCCGGTATTTATACGTCCAATACAAACGCGATTGTACCTGCGGCACTTGTCAATACAAACTCCATTATTTCTGTTTTTGCGTCAGCTCTATCAACACGACAAATTTCTGAATTTGCAAGTATGAACGACAATATTGATCTTTTAGTCAAATTCGAGGATGAAGATTATGAAAATCTTGGTCCGGCTAATTCGATAACTCCAGCTTCATTAAATTTAGAAGAAGGAACACATTACTTTTCTTGTATTCTGGCTGCTGATTCTGTCAAAACGGAAGAAATTCCTTTTTATATAACGATTCTACCCGAAACAAAAAATGAAGAAAATTCGGCTTCCGTTTCGGTGAATAAAAGTTCCTACTATGACGATACGGTGGTTAAACTGAATATAACTGCGAATTTTTCCGAAAAAAACAGATCTGGATACCGATGGACCATTCATTGGGGAGATGAAAAAATGGATTGTTACGATGGTGATGCGAACATACTCTTTAATCAATCCAATTCCATTTCGCTCCTGCATTACTATTTGCCGCAGAACGAAACAAAAGTCTATGATATTACCTTGGAAATATTGGACTGCATAGGAGAAGGTGGAGAACACTTTTATTACCTTGGTTCACACCAGGTTCCAGCTTCTTTACTGAATAATGAAATATTTTCCATCAATTCCATTCAAGAATGTACAATATCAGAAATGGTATCAAGCTCAAGTGTTGTTTCCCGCGACCTCGATATTTTTACCAGAGAAATCGGAGTAATTTACAATCGTCATCTATTTCAGAACGATATAACTCGAATGATATCTCGAAAAGATATTATTGATAATATATACAATAGTGATGCAGAAAACTTTTTGCGGTCGGAACAAAATACATTGATAAACATTTGGGAACAATATCCTGAAGAAGCGAGTTCCATATTGGATTTACCAGAAATTGACTTCATGACAAAAGATGTTTCTGATTATTATGAAAACATTTTCGAAGAATATTTTCCAGATATATTCAAACGAACTCTATAAAAGAGAGAAAGGTGAACTTTTGAAATGAATAGTATTTGAACCATAGATACAATAAAAATGGAATACCGGATTCTTCATGTTCGGTCAAATGACAAAAGTCATTTCCCGTATATCGTATCCATAACTTCAATATTTTACATACGTTACTATACAGGTTTAAGAACATCCTTTTATTTATGATATACGTTCGTTATTTCAACATAAACGAACGTTTGTATTCATAAATACAAAAAAACACGTCTAAAATCTAAAGTAGACGGAACTCAATGTCTTCCGGGGAGAAATGATCGAAGAAATAAAGTTCACCGAACTTGTTGTACGATGAAAAAAATGGATTTCTTTCAATCTCCCCGCTTTTAATTGCAGACATTCTCTTTAGCTTTAAAATATTCCAATTGATGGAGGGGATTTTCAGAAAAATTTCCCATCACCTTCTACTCGAAAACTTTTTAGTGGTAACGATGATTCCTTTTTCAAGATTGATCCGTTTACAATACAACCATTCAAAATAAATCTTTTGAGTTAGTCGATAATTTTATTAATTTTATATTCAATAATACCGCAAGCCCCGGCCGCTTTTAATTGCGGAATCAAGGTACGAACAGTACTCGACTTCATAATAGTAACAAGATCAAGCCAATCGGGATCGGACAGTTCGGAAATCGTCGGTTTTTGCAAGGCTGGCAGAATATTCAAAACAGCCTGTAAATTTTTACGTTGAACATTCATCATCATGGCGACCATGCCTTCTGCGGCCATAGTCGCACGGAGCATTAGAACGATATCTTCGATTTTCTTTTTCTTCCAGGGATCCTGAAATGCAGTTTTATTGGCTATAAATCGTGTCGTACTCTGAAGTATTTCATCGACAATACGTAAATTATTGGCGCGAAGAGAATTACCTGTTTCGGTAACTTCGACAATAGCATCAGCTAGTTTCGGTGGCTTCACTTCTGTAGCCCCCCAACTGAATTCGACATTTGCCTTAACACCATGTTTTGCCAAATATTGTTGTGTCAGACCGACCGCTTCGGTCGCTATACGTTTTCCTGCCAGATCCTTTACCGATTGTACTGGTGAATTTTCCGGGACACAGAGAACCCAACGAACAGGATTACGACTAACCTTGGAAAAACGAAGTTCTTCCACCTCAATGACATCGGCTCCGGTTTCGACGATCCAGTCATGCCCGGTCAAACCAGCGTCCAAAACACCATTTTCAACATAACGTGCCATTTCCTGGGCCCGTATCAACATACATTCAATTTCTTCGTCATTGATTGTTGGAAAATAGCTTCGTTTCTCTACTGTTATATTAAAGCCACTATTACAGAATAATTCTATCGTTGCTTCCTGTAAACTACCTGCCGGAATACCTAATTTTAATATGTTACCGTTTGCCATGAATCTTTTCTAATTTATCCTTAATTTATCTGTTCCTAATCGAATTCACAATAGAAATGTTCAAAAAACAAAAAACACTCAAGAGAACCACCGCTTTCCAGGTCTGTTTTCAATGGGTTTTTATAAACACCTCTCCTGTATTATTTACTCCATACAAAACATTATAAATCAGGATAAAAAAACGTCAACCTTGTCATTTTTTACTTAACGATTATGATGATGAAATAATTTTAATCTTTTGCACTCATTTTTTTTAATACAATCATTACAATTCAACATTAATTTTTAATAAATGTTAATTAAGTTCTAGACAAAGAGAATAAATTGGATTATAGTATTGGAAGATGAAACATTCCTTTTAGGTTAGTTTTCATACACTGGGGTTTTTATCTTTTGACACATAACAGTAAAAGAGTAGAATAAATGTACATGATTATTATTTTAGGATTACAGACAATTTTATTACCTTTTATATTATGGTTGATTCTATTATTTTTTTCCGGACTTTTTCCATGTCGAAATCAACACGATGAAACGAAAATGCCGTTGCGGTTTGCCATTATGATCTGCGCGCGAAATGAAGAAACTGTTATTGCCAATATCCTAACCAGTCTTCAAAAACAGAACTACGGTCCCGATTGTTACCAGGTTTTCCTTGTAGCACATAATTGTAATGATCGAACGGTTGAAATTGCGCGCCAATATAACGTGAATATACTTGAGAGGATAGCGCCGGAAGAAAAAAGCAAGGGACATGCGTTAAAATATGGTATTTCACAACTGATAACGAATTATTCTGATGCCTTCGATGCTGTCTGTTTTTTTGATGCGGACAATATCCCCACCTCCAATTTTTTAAAGGAAATTAATTCCGTTTTATCACAGGGAGAAGCCGTTGTCGGTCAGCGCCTTGCCTTGAATCCCCATGAATCGTGTGTAACCGAGATGTTTGCCGTTCACTGGATGCTTGTCAATCGAATACATATTGCGGCACGTCATAATTTGGGCTTTTCCTGTTTTGTTCAAGGAACTGGATTTGCTGTTCCCCTAGCCTGTTTTCAGCCAAATGGCTGGCAGACAACGACCCTGACCGAGGATTTTGAATTCTCTATTAAACATGCCTTGGCTGGATATAGGATCCGTTACGTTCCGGAGGCGCTTTTTTACGATGAACAACCCGTTACATGCCGTGACTGGTACTGTCAGCTTCAACGATGGGTTTATGGCGCAAAACAAGGAATCTGTTTTGTCCCGGAAATTCTCCGTTCCTGTTGGTCAGGACATTGGCGAATGTTGGACCTGTTATGGAATACCTGTGGTCTTCCGGTCAGTTGTTCTGTCTTCTTGTTGACGACCTTGGTTACTATTCTCTTTTTATGCTTGGGACAAGAGACAAAAACCGTTCTGACTGCTAGTTCTATCGGTCTTCTTCTTTCTCTCTTTGGTATTTTTCTGACAGGCTGTGTCAGTATCATATTTGCGCGTTGTTCTCCGTTGCGTTATCTTCGTGGACTCTTGATGTATCCATTGTTTTCTTTAATGGTCATTTATCTCTTTATTGTCACCCTCTTTCAACAAAAAGGAAAATGGCATGCGATCAAGCATAAAGGCAATCAAAAAAACAAAATGTAATGTTAAGAAGAGCCTGTTATGAATGAATTGACATAGAAGTTATCCTCGGTTATAATATAATGAATACTCTCAACGTACAAACGGGAATATTATATTATGATTGATAATTAGATCAAAAAAGGAGATAAAACAGATAAAAATGTCCAACGGAGCTGATTTTTTACATTCCTACGCCAAGGCGGTTGCCAATAACCTGCTCAAAACCGATTTCGAAACCCTTGACACAATTGTTGAACTGATTAAAAGAACCAAGAAAACAGGTAATCGTATTTATATTGCCGGAAACGGTGGTAGTGCGGCAACGGCATCCCATATGGCCAACGACCTGGTCAAGGGCGCTCGTGTTTGCGGACGTGAAGGATTTCGCGCTATTTGCCTCAACGACAGTACACCTATTGTTACCTGCCTGGCTAATGATTTCTGTTACGATGATATTTATTCCATACAATTAAAGACCTATGCGCAAAAGGGAGATCTGTTTATCGTTTTTAGCGGTAGTGGAAATTCTCCTAACATAGTCAATGGCTCTAAAATGGCTCGGGAAATGGGACTGACAACTATTGCCTTTGGTGGACGTGACGGTGGAAAACTGCGGAATATCTGCGACTATATTTTGATCGCCCCCACTAATTCCATGGAGCAGTTGGAAGATATGCACCTGCTCTACGAACATGCTATTGTCTCCCTGCTTCAAAAAGATCTGCCTGACCTGTTCGATATAGAGACTATTCGTTATGCGGATATTAAACGTACCTTTAAAGTGGCTTTATTCGATTTCGATGGTACGTTGAGTCTGATTCGCGAAGGTTGGCAGAATGTTATGATCCCCTATTTTTGTGAAGAACTCCGAAAATACTCCTCCAATATAGAGGAAATTGAATCGACGGTTCGTGACTTCGTTGATCGTATTACCGGTAAACAGACAATTTATCAGTGTATTCAACTGGTTGAGGAGATTAAAAAGCGTAAAGGAACGCCACTGGATCCCCTTGATTACAAACGAGAATACCTCTGTCGCCTGAATGATCATATAGGGGACCGTCTTCGTGCACTTCGAAAAAATGAGGCCGATCCGGACGACTATCTGGTTCCTGGAGCTCGCGCGTTTTTGGAGCAATTAAAGGAGAAGGGAATTATTCTCTATCTGGCTAGTGGAACCGATGAAAATTTCGTTCTGGACGAAGCTTCCCTGTTAAAAGTGGCTGACTATTTCGATGGTGGACTCTACGGAGCCCAGGACAATTATAAAACCTTCTCGAAGGAATTGGTCATTAGGCGCCTCATTGAAATCAATGATCTCAAGGGAGGTGAATTACTCGGTTTTGGAGACGGGTTCGTTGAAATTGAAAATGTCCGTCAAGTGAATGGTTATGCGGTCGGCGTAGCTACAAACGAGATCGAGCGGAAAGGTATTAATACTTGGAAGAGAAATCGATTGTTGGAAGCAGGAGCCGATATTATCATTCCTGATTTCAGTGATCCGGAACGTCTAATCCGCTATTTATTACCATAAACGGAGGATATTTCATGCAAAATAACGTTATTTTCGATATTGAGAAGATAATCGATCTGTTACAAACGGGTCAGAAGCCCAAAATTGCCGTTTTGGGCGACTTCTGTCTGGATAAATATCTTTATCATGAAAGTGACCTGGACGAACGTTCCGTGGAGACGGGGAGAATAGCCCGTCAGATTCGCGGAAAAAGAATGTTCGCGGGAGTTGGAGGAACGATTACGGCCAATTTAATCGCATTGGGGGCTGATGTCTTCTGTCTCGGTATTATCGGAAATGACGGTGAAGGTTTTGATCTTCTTAATGCGTTGCATACTCTTGGTGCTGATCTGCAAGGTATGGTTTCCACCTCCGAGGTCTATACCAATACCTATATGAAATCGATTCTTCACGATCATTCTGGCTGGACGGAAGAAGATCGAATTGATATTCGCAGTGCCAATTCCGTCTCTGACCAACTGACTGATACACTTCGTGTGAATCTGGAAGGAATACTTCCGGATCTGAACGCCGTTATTATTACGGACCAGTTTCTGGACGGGACCGGTTCCTTGATGACGGATTCCCTGCGTACAGCCATGGGAATGTTGCAGAAAAAATATCCCGAAGTCTTTTTCATTTGTGATTCACGTTTCAATCTTGACCTATATAGTGGTATTATGGTAAAATGCAATGCCGGGGAATTGATCGACTGTTGTACCAGTGCTATTCGCAAGGGATTAAAAAAAGCTACAGACGTCGATTCAGACGCGGATAATCGTATGGAAGAGATACGCCATTCCGCCGTCTGGATGGTTCAAAAGACAGGAAAACCGGTTCTTGTTACACGTGGAGCAAAAGGGTCTCTTCTATTCGAACCGGGACCGGAACTGATTGAAACTGTGATTCCCGCACAAAAAGTCAACCCTCCAATTGACATTTGTGGAGCGGGTGACGCAACAAATGCCGCATTGACCTTCGGACATTCAATTGGAATGACCTTGCCCGAATCCGCGTTTTTGGCCGGAGTCGCGTCCGCGATTACCATTAGAAAAATCGGAGAAACAGGGACTGCTTCCTGTGAAGAAATCATTAGGGTTTTGAGACAATAAAGGGAAAAAGTAAAAAATGCATCAGCAGTTTCATCGAGAAGATCTCAATATTAAGCCGCTTGTTCAACGGTGTAATAAATTGGATATTCAACGGGATCATATAGATCCGGCGCATTATCCGGTTCAATTAACACCGGAAGCGCAAAACGATGTCGATCGGGTTGTTCAGGAAATAAAAAGGGCGAAGGATCTCAATGCGGCCCGAATTCTCGCGTTTGGGGCCCATTCTATAAAGAATGGGTTGGGACCTGTCCTGATACGGTTAATGGAAGGTGGATGGATTACCCATTTCGCGACCAACGGTGCGGGTATTATTCACGATTGGGAATTTTCATTTCAAGGGAAATCGGGGGAAGATGTTCAGCGATATACCAATGAAGGACAATTCGGAATCTGGCGGGAAACCGGTGCCTACATTAATCTGTCTATTTTAATCGGTGCCTGGCACGGTCTGGGTTACGGTGAATCGGTCGGGACCATGATAGACGACCAGGGATTAACAATTCCAGACACAACCGAACTGCGGGAAGCTATTATCACCGGAACGAAGGGGCAGGCAACGTACATCGAACTGGAAACGGCTGCGGCTGCGGCTGATCTCCTTGCTATTATCAAGAATTTCAATCTTCCGTCCGGTTTTATGAAAATAGAGCATCCCCATCGTCATTATTCTTTAGCCTGGAGTGCTAAAAAAAACGACGTTCCCTTTACATGTCACCCGATGTTCGGTCATGATATTATCTATACCCATCCTTTAAATGACGGAGCGGCAATTGGCCGAACGGCACAACGTGACTTCCTCTCTTTCGTCGATTCCGTATCTCGACTACAAGGTGGGGTCTATTTATCGGTCGGTTCGGCCATTATGTCGCCTATGATCTTCGAAAAATCGCTCTCCATGAGTCGTAATCTCGCCTTTCTGCACGGTAAAAATATCAATGATTTCTCGATTCACGTTGTTGACCTGGCCCATGCGGTCTGGGACTGGAATCAAAATGGTGAACCACCAATGGACAATCCAGCCTATTATTTGCGATATTGTAAAACCTTCAGTCGAATGGGTGGACGTATGACCTATTGTTCCGCTGACAATCGCTCTTGGTTGGTCGCTTTATTGAATAAACTGGAAAATAATTTTTAATTAAAAGGAACAACAACCATGACGAAAAAAAAAGTATTACTGCTACTATTATTAACAATTATGTTATTTGCGTTCCTGCCAATAACAAGAGGAGAGGAAAAACCACTTCGACTTGATTCACGTTTGGAACTTTTTGTGGATTATTATCTCGTGGATTCACTCAAGGGAACATCCCTCAAACTGCACGAACCACGTGACGAGGGGGCGGTCTTTACATTTGACAAGCCTTGGGAAGGTGGTTCCTGTGCCTATATAACCGTTTTTAAGGATGGTGATCTCTACCGAATGTACTATCGTGGTGGCCCATCTCGGGGAAAAAGTGATAACAGTGACGAGCAGACTTGTTATGCTGAAAGTCGGGACGGTATTATTTGGACCCGTCCGAAATTAGGATTATTTCCGTTTGGTGACAATAAAGATAATAATATTATCCTTCAGGGGAATCCGCATTTCAGTCATAATTTCGCCCCCTTCCTGGATACGAAGCCTGGTATACCTGCCGATCAGAAGTACAAGGCACTCGCAGGCAGTTCCCATACTAAATTATGTGCCTTCATCTCGGCCGATGGAATTCATTGGAAACAATGGGGGGATAAACCGGTTATCGCCTTTAAAAAATTCGCACTCGACTCCCAGAACGTCTCCTTCTGGTCTGATTCGGAACAAAAATATATCTGTTTTGCTCGTATTTGGGACGGTTTTCGAACGATTGCACGTTGTGAATCGAATGATTTTCTTCATTGGACTCCCGACGAAGGTATCCCCATGACCTATGGTAATACGACCAGGGAGCATCTCTATACCAACCAGACGAAACCCTATTATCGTGCTCCGCATATCTATCTATCGACAGCGGCACGGTTCATGGAAGGCAAACAGGTCATTACAAGTGAAGAGGCCGTGAATATTCAAGTCGATAAAAACCAGATCAACGGATGCAGTGATTCGGTTTTAATGGCAACGCGAGGTGGTAATGTTTATGCACGAACGTTTATGGAAGGACTGATTCGACCGGCGAGTGATCCAGGTGATTGGACCAGTAGAACAAATTATCCCGCCTGTGGTATTGTTCAAACCGGCCCGGAGGAAATGTCTATTTACGTACAGCGCTTCTATTCACAGCCTCGTCATTGTCTCCATCGATATTCCATTCGTATCGACGGTTTCATTTCTATAAATGCTCCATATCAGGGAGGCGAATTTCTGACAAAATATTTGACCTTTACCGGAAAAAATCTGTTCCTGAACTTCTCGACAAGTGCCCCAGGTTCCATTCAAGTTGAATTTCAGGACGAACAGGGAAAACCGATTCCCGGATACGAACTGGTCAACTCCCCCACCCTCTCCGGTAATAATATCGCCAAAGAAGTCCGTTGGAAGAACGGTATCACCCCTGAAAAACTGGCCGGAAAAACAATTCGAATCCGTTTTGTCATGAAAGATGCCGATTTATATTCCCTGCAATTCAAATAATAAAGTTTCATTTAAATGAAAGTGTCTGTAAAACAAACGTTATTGATCGTAATTCTAATTTCATTCTGTTGGCTGACTATACAGGCAACACATGAATTCGGACATATTACTGTTGTTTGGTTATCAGGGGGATCGATAGATCGTGTTATACTTCATCCGATGACATTTTCACGAACGGATGTAAAAGAAAATCCCCCTCCTGTTTTTGAAGTATGGAGTGGTGCGTTCGGTGGTTGTCTGTTTCCATTGTTATTCTGGGGATCGTGCATACTGCTACATCTGCCGGATGCGTTTTATTCCGTTTTTGGTCAGGCTTTTGTCTGATTGTCAACGGTTCCTATCTCGGTCTTGATTTTTCCTCCAATGGTTTTACCGATGCCGGACTATTGATACAATAGGGGGCAAACCGTTTTTCACTTGTCTGTTTCGATCTAATTGCTATTTCACCAGGATTATGGCTATGGAACGGACAGTCAAAATATTTTGGATTCGGTAACAATGCCATACCGATCCGATGGAATACAATCTTCTTTATTTGGGGGGTGCTGACGATTACAATTATCCTTGAAATAATCTGGTGTCCTTCCATTTCCTGATTTATTCAAATTATAAATGCTTTTATTGATAACCTCTGATAATTCGGACACAATCCGTTGGAACATAAAGAATAAAAACCGGATTTTCTTTTTAAAATATTTAAATTGGGCTCTTGCGGAATCTGTCTCGTTTTGTTAGAATCCAACCAAAAGAATAATGGTTGATTTTATCGATTCTAAAAAGGTCCATTTTCCGGAAGGGAAAATTCAGATGAAAAAGTTATATCCGTTCATAATGTGCATAATGTTTTTTTTAGGCAATATTATATTATATGCGGAAGACGTTTATCGTTTTCGTGGTGATAATTCACAAGGTAAATATAACGAGACTGGTTTGTTGGAATCATGGCCGGAAGAGGGGTTAACCCCGTTATGGATTAACGAAGAACTTGGAGCAGGCTGGGGTAGTGTGATAAAAGTCGGTAATCGACTCTATCTGAATGCCTTGGACGCCGATAATAAAGATAGAGAATCAATTATATGCCTTGATCTTCAAGGAAAAAAAATATGGCAGGTCCCCATTGGTATCGGTTGGATAAAAGCCTATCCTGACGCTCGTTCGACTCCGACATATATTCCCGGTAAAACAGTGGAAGATGGATTACTAATAACAATGTCCGGAGCCGGTGAAATCTTCTGTCTTAAAGCTTCCGATGGGGCCGTTCAGTGGAGCGAACACCTCGGAAAAAAATATAATATGAAATATGGTTACTGGGGATTGGCTGAATCCGTGGTCTATCATGATGATAAAGTATTCGTAACCGTTTGTGGTGATAAAATAATGGCTATTGCCTTAAAGATCGAGGACGGTTCCGTCGTTTGGGAAACACCGACTATTGGCGACGATTGTGCCTATGCATCTCCCATCATCTTCGAGAATCAGTTAGTTATAATGACCGGTCAAAAGATCGTTGGAATTGATAGGAAGACGGGTAAACTGCTCTGGAAGGATAATTATCAAGATACGGCAGGTGGGGCTGCTCGCGAAAAAGGGATTCACTGTAATTCACCAACGATCAAGGGAAATCAAATTTTCGTATCTTCCGGATATGACCAGGGAGGTGTTATGTACGAAATTCTACCGAATAACGAAGGAATTAAGGTTCTGTGGATGCGTAAAACACTTGATCCCCATCATGGTGGAGCTGTGGAAGTCAATGGTCGGCTCTATGGATCGAGTTGGATTAATAACGATTCTGGAAAATGGGTTTGTCTCGACTGGAAAACAGGAGATACAATCTACGAAGAACCTTGGGGAAAATATAGTAAAGGTGTTATTATTTACGCCGATGGAAAACTCTATATCTACGAAGAGAAACGTGGTCAATTAGGACTGGTTAAT
Source organism: uncultured Planctomycetaceae bacterium (assembly GCA_964442735.1). Classification (GTDB taxonomy): domain Bacteria; phylum Planctomycetota; class Planctomycetia; order Pirellulales; family Thermoguttaceae; genus JAUNBG01. The sequence goes on from CAYUAP010000003.1 coordinate 39,654, forward strand.
CCCGGTGATCAATTTGACGTTATCTCCAGTTTTCCAATCAAATTCGGTAGTAAACAACATTGGAGTCATCCGATAATTTCCGATGGAATTCTTTATGTACGACGAGGTAAAGCACTTGCCGCATTCGATATTCGATGTAAATAATACAGCAAGAGAAAAAATCAGGGAGAAACATACATGACCAATATAAACAGACGTTCCTTTTTGACAAAAGCAACAGCCATTACATCGGGACTTTTTGTTCCGTATACATGGACAACGGTGACGAAAGGCTCGCAAATGAAGAACGACCGCTTTAATATAGCGCTCGTAGGAGCGGGAAACCGGGGCCGCGGTGATGCCCTGCGCGCTCTTCCGTTTGGCGATATCGTCGCTATTTGTGACGTCAATACACTCAACTGTGACTTGACGATAAAGTCCTTCGGTGAAAAACTTCGTCACGAGACTGCCTGTTATCAGGATTATCGTAAACTGCTCGAACGTAAAGACATTGACGTCGTTATTCAGGCGGTAACTGACCATTGGCATACAAAAATGAATACAGAAATCCTGCAATCCGGTCGGGATTTGTATGCCGAAAAACCATTTTCACTAACAATTGCCGAAGGCAAATACATGATCAAGGTCATTAAAGAATCCGGACGTGTCTTCCAGTTAGGAACTCAACAGAGAAGTGGTAAACAATACGAGCGAGACTGTAATCACCCACGTCCTTTTCAGGAAGCGGTCGAACTTGTTCGAAATGGTCGTGTCGGTAAATTAAAACAGGTTTGGGTTGCTATTCCTTTTTTGAGTATGAAAGGTGGTCCATTTAAAGAAGAACCTGTTCCAAGTTCCCTCGATTGGGATCTCTATCAAGGACAGGCTCCCGTTCATTTTTATACCCCGTTACGATACAATCCATTCCGCGGATGGTATGATTATTGCGGAAGTATGGTTGCCGATTGGGGGTGTCATCATTATGATATTGCTCAATGGGGAATGAATACCGAAAAGACAGGTCCTGTTCATATTGTCGGACGTGGTATTTTCCCAAACGAAGGGCAACCCGACTGTTTTGATGTTCCAGACCGATTTTTCGCTCGTCTTCAATACGCTAATGGTATTGAAGTCCTTTTTTTCGTCTCTATGAACATGCGCGCAAATTATGGATGGCCTGTTGCGCCTCATACAGAAGAACCAAAAGAAAAAATTGATTGGATGTTCGGAAAAGAGGTGCCCGACGAAGTTCGGAATTCTGATCGGAATGGTGTTATGTTCATTGGTGATAAAGGGCGTATTTTTGTCAATCGATCCGGAGTCTATGGTAAAGCCGCGGAAGAACTCAAGGATAATCCACTTCCGTCAAATGCCTGGAAGGTTCGTCCTAGCGTCGAGCACATGGAGAACTTCTTCGACTGTGTAAAATCTCGTGAACTTCCTGTTGCGGGAGATCCGGAAGTCGGTCATTGCTCGTTGGTTCCATGCCAGTTGACAAATATCTCCATTCGACTAGGGGGACGTCCTATTCGTTGGAATCCCGATAAACAGGAAATTATCGGTGACCCGGAAGCTGCTGCCATGATGGATCGTGTACAGCGGAAACCCTATAATATTTTCTAACCTACCCTAAAAAGGATTTATTTATGAAAAAATATATTTCTATTTTTTTAGTTTGTACTATAATGTTTTTATCTCCGTGTGGAGTACTGTTTGCGCAATCAATTCCGAAGAATGGGAGTGAATTGCTTCGCGATGATTCTTTGTTGGCGGTTTTGAACGGTAAACAAAAAATAGGAAATTTTACCCGACTCTCCTCCGAGGGTGAAATACAACTTCAATGTGAAACAAAAAAAACGGGCGATAATCCTTGGGACTTTCAGATCCTTCTTCCAATCAAAGAGGCGGTGGAAAAAAATGATGTCCTTCTTCTGCATTTTTTCGCGAAAAATGTATCTGATAATGCAAAAACGGATTCTGTCGCGAAATACGGACATATCACTCCTTTTTTCCAGAAAAACTCGCCCGAATATGAAAAATTGTTCCAATTAAGTCTGGAGTTGGGGGACGATTTTAAAGAATATTCTTTTCCGTTTAAAGCCATGGCATCCTATGCGGCAGGTCAAACTGCCTGTGGTTTCTTTTTGGGATATCAGAAACAGACTGTTATCATCCATTCACTGACCTTAACCAATTATCGGAAGTCTGTCTCCATAAAAGATCTTCCGAGTACCAAAATCTACTATAAAGGCCAGGATCCAAAAGCGCTCTGGCGCCAGGAAGCCATAAAACGAATTGAGAAAATTCGCAAAAGCGATATGACCATTCAGGTCCAGGATAAAAATGGAACACCGATTCCGAATGCCGACGTATCTGTAGCGATGACTCGGCATGCGTTTGGATTCGGATCTGCCGTAAACGCCAGACTTCTGACCGATAAAAGTCCAGATGCGGTTAAATATCAAAAAATCGTCGAGGAATGTTTTTCCCGTGTCGTTTTCGAAAACGATCTCAAATGGCTATCTTGGGAACGTGGACATGACCGAACACTTGAGGCGGTTGATTGGCTTCGTGATCGGGGAATAGAAATTCGCGGTCACTGTCTAATCTGGCCTTCCTGGCGATATACGCCGGGGGATCTGCGTACTCTCGCCGATAAAACGGAAATATTACGCAAGAGAATAAACCAACATATTATGGATGAAACATCGACCTTAAAGGGAAAAATCTACGAATGGGACGTTATTAACGAACCCTATACCAATAACGATGTTATGAAAGTCCTTGGAGACGAGGAAATGATCTCCTGGTTTAAAATAGCGCATCAAGGTGATCCCAATGCAAAATTAGCCTTAAATGATTTTTCCATCATTATTGGAGGCGGTCACGATCAAAAGCATCAGGATCATTTTTATAATACATTGCGTTTTTTGAAGGAAGGGGGAGCTCCAATTTCCAGTCTGGGTATTCAAGGTCATTTCGGCAGAACCGTTACTCCCCCCGAACGTATACTTGAAATACTTGACAGATATGCCGGATTGAATTTGGAAATAACGATAACAGAACATGATATTGATACGAATGACGAGGAACTTCAAGCCGATTTCACTCGTGATCTTTTAATTGTATTGTTTAGTCATCCGGGTGTAATTGGAGTTTTAAATTGGGGGTTCTGGGAACGAGCCCATTGGCGTCCAAACAGTGCCTATTATCGTGCAGACTGGTCCATAAAACCGGCGGGAGAAGTTTGGCGCGATCTGGTTCTCCGTCAATGGTGGACAAAAGACAATGGAAAAACCGATTCCGGAGGAATCTATAAAATACGCGGTTTTCTGGGTGACTATAATATCAATGTTTCCATTCCGGGTAAATCAAAATCCATAAAGACAAAACTTGAGAAAAAAGGAACAAACCTGATTATTCATGTCGATTGAACACGATTTATTATAAAAGAACTATTGGTTCCCGTATCTGGATAAAATAACATGAATGGAATAAAAAGGTATTATAAAAAGGGTACATTTTTATCAAATTCGTAATGATTTATGGTATAGACTCCAGGTCGGGAATACCGGTCTCTACGAACAGTCACAGACCGTATATTTTAAATATCGTCTTCAAAACTCCTTCTACACTCTTGATTGGATATACTCTTGATTGGATATACTCTTGATTGGATACACTCTTGATTGGATACACTCTTGGTAACATCTGGGCCTTCCTTGCAGAGAATTGGTTATATTTATAATAACATCAGAAATCCGGTTTTTTGTAATTGTCAGATTTTTAAAGGATTGGAATATAGTATAAAAACTATAAATACAGTACGGAAAGCTCAATTAATTAGCCGTGATAAATAAAATTTTTAAATCAGTCACCTTGTTCCGTAAAAATATGGGTTCATCTTCTTGAGATGAATGACAAGTTTCAGGAGTAGTCTGAAATATAAAAAGACGTGTGTTTCTCGTTATTTCTGTTTTCTTTTTCATGTCAAAGTTCTTTATTGATATTCCCAAAATCTTATAATAGCCCATTGAATAACAAAATAGATGGTCATTCCCAGCACAATCAGGATTCCCCAAAGTACTAACATGGACGAAGTACTCCATATGCCAAATCGAAAGAGCATTACCATTATTTTATAGAGTTCTTTAAGTCCACCGGTAATGGAAAGAAACAGGTATCCCCACATACAAATGCAAATAAATAAAGTCATACGCATATAACGTGCGGCCAGAATTTTGTCATCTTCTGCAAGATTGTTATTTTTAAATCCGCGATAAATATCGTACCACCCCCATATAAACCAACCGGTCAATAAAATGATAGGGTAATACCATCACGGCCAACGTCGAACGTCCATATTATCTGCCAAATAAGGAGTATACATCCAAGGTCAAGGAGTGATAATACAAAACTCTTTTCCATCTCCACCGTTTGTATGAAATCATTTCTCAAGAGGTATTTTTTATTGTAACCGTTCACGGATATAAAGTGAAACTATGGATAACACTGATTTTTACGGATAGTTTTTGGCAAACAAACTTTTTAATGATAACTATATTCAATTATTTATTGTAAAATATAGTATTTTATGGTAGACTATCTGTGGTTATCCGTGGTTCCAAAATCGTTTGTGAATGGTTACAATATTTTCATGTTGTGGTGTTTTAAATTTTGCTGCGGTTAATTGAAGGTTTCAGAATCTCAATTGCCCTGCTCGAACTGATGGCAGTTGTCATTACAATCCTGTTTCGTCAGACAAAAAAGGGTAAACCGTTATTGATTTACCAAAATTTTACTGATTTACCATTATATAAAGTGTGAAATAAATATGAAAATCGGCGGTTTGCAAAAGTTTTCTCTACTGGATTATCCAGAGAAGATCTGCGCCATTGTGTTTACATTGGGCTGTAATTTTCGTTGTCCTTTTTGCCATAATCCGGTTCTGGTTCAGGGTTCGAATATTGCGATAGACGAGAAGGAGTTCTTTTCCTTTTTGTCTTCACGTATTGGGCGCCTGGACGGCGTTTGTATAACCGGTGGTGAACCACTTTTACAGAACGATCTCATAGCTTTTTTAAGACGTATCAAACAGCTTGAATTATTGGTGAAACTTGATACCAACGGCTCTCTTCCTGAAAAACTCGAACCGATCTTGAAGGATGGACTCGTCGATTATATTGCAATGGATATCAAAAATTCGCCAGAAAAATATCCAGAAACAATCAATAATCAAAATATATCAATTAATTCTGTTCGAGAAAGTATTCAACTCATACTTAAAAGTGGTATTCAATACGAATTTCGAACAACTTTAGTACGAGAATTTCATACACGTGACGATATTCACAAAATTGGACAATGGTTACGCGGTTCCCTTGTGTACTATCTACAGAACTTCCGTGATTCTGGAAACATACTTGATTCTCGAACAATGCACTCTTTTTCAGAAAAGGAATTAGTAGAAATGAAAACTGTTGCACAAGAATATTTTCGGTCTGTTTTTATCCGTTAATAACTTCTTATTTTTATACGGAATTACCTCTTAAACTTTTTGGGGTAGTGCTTGACTTTATAAAATTTTTAGATATAGTATGTACTAAATGTAGTCGTACGGTGATTTATTGATACTATATCTGTACTATCAATAATTAACAGGGAATCCGGTACAATCCGGAACGGTCCTCGCCGCTGTAAATGAAAATGTCCTTTGACAGTAAAATATTCCATCTTCTTCACGTTCTTTCAGAACGGTTGACCATTGTCGTTAAGACGACGAGAAGGTCTCCGGAATATTTTATCGGAGTCGATTATTGGAATCGCATCGGTTTCATAAGTCAGAAAACCTGCCGTACTACAGACGGCGACATTTCGCGAGACGACGAAAGGTCACGAGATATCGGGAATTACTTGGAGGACGCTTGAAATCAAAAGGAACGATAATTTAATATTCAAGTATGGCCAAATTCAAGTATATCCAAATTCAAGTATGTCCGAACAGTTTTAATATATTCAAGGAGTTTTTATGTACTGTGTACTCAAACGGGACGGCCAGTATGTCGATTTTAATCTTTCTAAAATATGTGTCGCAATTACAATGGCCTTTGAGGCGCAAAAACGTCAGTATAATAATGATATTATTCAAATGCTGGCATTGAAGGTCACCTCTGATTATGAGACAAAAATACATGATAATGTGATTTCCGTTGAAGAGATACAGGACAGTGTCGAGAGGGTATTAATTCGTGCCGGATATGAAGACGTAGCCAAGGCATATATTCTTTATCGCAAACAGCATGAAAACATTCGTAATATGAAATCAACCATTCTGGATTATAAAAAATTGGTTGATAAATACGTCAAGGAAACCGATTGGCGTGTTAAGGAAAATTCGACGGTGACTTATTCCGTTGGGGGGCTTATATTGAGTAATTCAGGAGCGATCACCGCGAATTATTGGCTTTCGGAGGTCTATGATCCTGAAATAGCCGATGCCCATCGGAATGCCGACATTCATCTCCATGATCTTTCCATGTTGACAGGGTATTGTGCTGGCTGGTCTCTTCATCAACTTCTTATAGAAGGACTTGGCGGTATTCAGGGCAAAATCACTTCCTGTCCGGCCCGGCATTTGGCAACGCTCTGTAATCAAATGGTCAATTTCCTCGGTATTATGCAGAACGAGTGGGCAGGCGCACAAGCGTTTTCTTCCTTCGATACCTATTTGGCCCCATTTATTCGAACCGACAAACTTTCTTATGACGCCGTAAAAAAATGTATCGAATCCTTTATCTACGGTGTGAATACGCCAAGTCGATGGGGAACACAGGCTCCTTTTTCCAATATTACGCTTGATTGGACGGTACCCGGCGACCTTGCCGAACAAAAAGCAATTGTCGGTGGTCGGGAAATGGACTTTACCTACGGAGATTGTCAAAAAGAAATGGATATGGTCAACCGGGCTTTTATCGAGATTATGCTTGAGGGTGATGCCAACGGACGCGGATTCCAATATCCGATTCCAACCTATTCGATTACAGATCGTTTCGACTGGTCTGATACACTGAACAATCGACTTCTATTTGAAATGACTGCCAAATATGGAACACCCTATTTTTCCAATTATGTCAATAGCGAAATGAAACCGGACGACGTTCGCAGTATGTGCTGTCGTTTACGATTGGATTTACGCGAACTTCGCAAGAAGTCGGGGGGATACTTCGGAAGTGGAGAAAGTACGGGCAGTATCGGTGTGGTCACTATAAATATGCCGCGAATCGCTTATTTGGCTACAGATGAAGAAGACTTCTATCGTCGGTTGGATCGACTCATGGATCTTGCCGCACGGTCACTCAAGATCAAACGTAAAGTAATTACCAAACTTCTCAACGAAGGACTTTATCCCTATACCAAGTATTATTTGGGTACATTTGCCAACCATTTTTCGACAATAGGATTGGTCGGAATGAATGAAGTTGGCCTGAATGCCAAATGGCTTGGACACAATATGACAGACCCTAAAACACAAGCAATGGCAAAAGAAGTTCTTCTACACATGCGAGATCGACTGTCCGATTATCAGGAGCAATACGGAGATCTCTATAATCTGGAAGCAACACCCGCCGAGTCTACCGCCTATCGATTGGCTCTACATGATGTCGAACAATATCCGAATATAAAAACAGCATCGTCAATGGATACAAATACAGAAAAAATAAAAGCACCTTATTATACTAACAGTTCACATCTTCCTGTAGGTTCTACGGACGATATTTTTGAAGCACTCGATGCCCAGGACGAACTTCAAACACTTTATACCTCTGGAACAGTGTTTCATGCCTTTTTGGGTGAAAAACTTTCCGGCTGGAAATCGGCAGCAAATCTCGTACGAAAGATAGCTGAAAACTATCGACTTCCTTATTATACATTATCGCCAACATATTCGATTTGTCCGAAACATGGTTATCTACAAGGCGAAGTTCATCAATGCCCCCATTGTAACGAAGTAACCGAAATCTATAGTCGGATCACCGGCTATTATCGACCAGTCGGAAACTGGAACGATGGAAAGGCGCAGGAATTTAAAGATCGTAAAGTTTATCATCTGAAAGCGGAAAATGAACCCGATTCCACTACAAATGTTTCCTTTGTTCCCATACTGTATACCAATGAAGGGCTACCTCATTCAGTAGAAACGGTATCACTTTCTTCGATAAAACCTATTGGTAATGTATAAATTGGTAATGTATAAATTTTCCGACTGTAAATGATTTTATATCCAAGAATAATATTGATTTTTATGGATAGTCCTTTATAAAACAAATTTTTTATGACAATATCCTCATAATATACTTGAGAGGCTTGTGATTACAAAATACTATAAATTTCGACAACCCCCCTGCTTTTTCCATAAAGTCCACAGCTTAAAAAATGTATTATAATACGGACATCGTCCTTTCATGTTAAGGGCGGTCATTTTCATCTGTTAATCAGACTCTTTACAAAAGGGAAGCATATCATATAATATCATTGGATTTGTTTTATCTCGCGAAACGGAAGACGGTGAAAAACCATCACGGACGCGCCACTGTAACCGATATATAAACCGCCAAGTCACTGGATTATTCGGGAAGGCTTGGAATCAAGGTTCGGAAGTCAGAAGACGTCGCGAGATTCATATAGTTGCACGACTATCTCGCGATTGGAAAGAACGTGTTAGGGGAATCGGCTTATATATTTTTGTCGGTTCACCTTATTGTACGCCCATTTATTTCGAGTTGTCGTTGCTCCACAACTTAATTGAAAAGGAGTAACCGAATGAAAACACATGTTTTAGGATTCCCGCGAATGGGACTTCATCGAGAGTTAAAGTTTGCTCTCGAATCTTATTGGAAAAAAATTTATACTCTGGACGAACTCTTGGAGGTCAGTCGGAATTTGCGCTTTAGACATTGGCAAATTCAACAAGACGCCGGATTGTCTCTGGTTGCGACCGGCGATTTTTCCTGGTATGATCATGTACTGGATATGGCCGTAATGCTTGGAGCAATTCCGGCACGTTTTCGTCATTTACCAGAAAATAGCGCAGAAGCCTATTTCAGTATGGCTCGTGGAAATCAGGATACGAATATTCCCGCAATGGAAATGACTAAATGGTTCGATACGAATTATCATTATATTGTTCCTGAAATAGATTCCAATTACAAACCAATATTAGCTTCTACTAAAATATTTGAGGAAACACAAGAAGCACGAGATGCCGAATTTAACGTTAAACCGATTCTTTTGGGACCGATAACGTTTCTTGCCCTCAGTAAAGGTATCAATGGCTTTGATCCCTGGAATAAATTACCTCAACTCGTTTCTATCTATGAAGAGATTATCGCAAAACTTGCGAAGAGTACTGAATGGATTCAAATCGACGAACCTGTTTTGTGTTCTGATATGACCGCAAACATGCGGGAGAATTTCACAAATACCTGGCATCGGTTGAATGCGTCTGCCGGAAACGTAAAACTTCTATTAACGACCTACTTCGACGATCTGGATGATAATCTTGATATTGCTTTGGATTCACACAGTGCGGGACTTCACCTTGACCTTGTGCGTGGTGGACGAAATATTGACGACATACTCGAACGTTTTCCTGAATCAATGATTCTTTCTGCCGGTATTGTCGATGGGAGAAATATCTGGCGTAACGATTACGTAAAGTCTTGGAAAATATTAAGTAAAATCGATGCAAAACTTGGTATGGATCGTATGATGATCGGATCAAGTTGTTCACTACTGCATTGTCCAATATCCCTGGAAACAGAAAAAGAACTTGATGCAGAACTAAAAAGCTGGTTCACCTTCTCAACGGAAAAATGCCGGGAGATTGTCGAACTTTCCGAGATTACAGAACAGAAGGAATTGGGCGAGGCTGGTATGAATAACCAGTTTATAATCCAATCGCGTCATGGGAGTACTCGTGTTCATAACAAGGATGTAAAAAAACGTTGTTCAGAAGTTTTGGAATCAATGAAACATCGTACAAGTTCCTATCCGGACCGTAAAAAAGCACAAAGCTGGCTTAATCTTCCTCTCTTTCCGACGACAACGATTGGCTCGTTTCCACAAACAGACGAAATTCGTCGTTTTCGAAAGGACTTAATGTTAGGAAAAGTCGATGCGAGGAATTATAATGACTTTATTCAATGGTCCATAAAATTCACAATTCAAAAGCAGGAAGAAATTGGTTTGGATGTTCTCGTTCATGGTGAACCAGAACGAAACGATATGGTAAAATACTTTGGCGATCAACTAAATGGATTCTGTACAACGCATAATGGTTGGGTTCAAAGCTATGGAAGCCGCTGTGTCAAACCTCCCGTCATCTATGGTGACGTTTCCCGTCCTTCTCCCATGACGATTTCCTGGATTCGATATGCGCAATCATGTACGGATAAGCCGGTAAAAGGAATGTTGACCGGTCCAGTAACAATTCTGTGCTGGAGTTTCGTTCGCGATGATCTGGATCGTTCCGAAGTATGCCAACAGATTGCACTTGCAATGCGGGATGAAGTCAACGATCTGGAAAATGCAGGTATTCGCATTATTCAAATCGATGAAGCTGCTTTAAGCGAAGGATGCCCCATTAAGGCGAAAAAGAGAGCAGACTATTTCAAATGGGCTGTTGACGCTTTTCGTTTGACAACTTCCGGGGTTCAGGATTCAACTCAAATACATTCCCATATGTGCTATAGCGAGTTTAATAAAATGATCCGCGCTATTGCTGACATGGACGCCGATGTTATTAGTATCGAATCAAGTCGAAGCAAAATGGAACTGCTTGAAGCTTTTCGAGATTTTGAATATCCCAATGAAATTGGGCCAGGCGTTTATGATATTCACAGTCCCCGTATCCCTTCTAAAGAAGAAATATTGGAATTACTACAAAAGGCAGTGAAACTTGTACCGATAGAACGACTTTGGGTTAATCCCGACTGCGGCTTAAAAACTCGACAATGGGAAGAAATTATTCCTTCTCTGACAAATTTAGTAGAGGCGGCACGTGAAATGCGTAAACTCTATCAGAAAAAATAGATAATGCCAAATTATTAAGCAAAAGGGAATCACTAACAGTCAGACACTGTTTGACAGAGGCGATTCCTGCCAAAATAGATATTATGGAAGCCGTTTGTTTCGAGCTAAAACCGAATAAATATATTCTTGTTCACTATGGGGAAAAGATTATATCCAATCACTTTATTTCGAGAAATCTTTCAGTCATCTTAATATGGATATATGCTATTGGGAAAATATCAATGATTCCGAAATATCATGGAGTCATCAATACTTTTCCCCTATTGTAAATGGATTTTAACAGCGTTATTTAATACTCGTTATTTAATACTCGTTATAAATTCAACTGTTTCCGGATCATAATGCGAGAAAAAGACACTCTCATTTTTATCCAGTGAAACAATCTGCTTCATTTCCTCGTCCGACAAGATAAAATCGAAGACGTCAAGATTTTCCACCATTCGCTCTTTGTGTGTCGATTTTGGAATAACTATAATTCCCTGTTGAATGAAAAATCTTAAAGCAACCTGTGCGACCGATTTATGATGTCGTTGACCAATTCCTGTCAGAACTTCATTTTTAAAGAAGTTATTGCGTCCTTCGGCAAGAGGTCCCCAGGATTCCTGTTGCACTCCATACTTCTTCATGAAATTATGAGCCTTAATCTGTTGAAAGAAAACATGTGTCTCCACTTGATTGACGGCAGGAATGATATCGACAAACTTGCAAAAATCAACCAAGCGATCCGGATAGAAATTACTGACACCAATAGCACGCAATTTACCGGCTTTATATGCTTCCTGCATTGCACGCCAGGTTCCATAATAATCGTTAAAAGGCTGATGAATCAGGAGCAGATCAATATAATCACTTTTGAGAAGTCGCAAAGATTCGTCAATCGACACTTTCGCCTTTTCATATCCACCATTTGTGATCCAGACTTTAGTGGTCAGAAAAATATCTTCTCGTGGAACACCACAAATTTTTATCGCCTCGCCAACTCCACTTTCATTATGATATCCTTGTGCAGTATCAATGGAACGATAACCGACACTAATAGCGTCAAGAACACAACGTTGACATTCCTCAGGTGTAATCTGATAGACGCCATAACCAAGTATAGGCATCTCGACGCCATTATTGAGCTTTACTGTTTGCATTTTCTGTTTCTCCTTGTTTACCTTTGTATTCAATGTATTATCCTTTTATCCATTTACAATTATTAAATGGTATCTACCAACATTATTCTACAATATACCATTTTATAGTAAATATTTGCGGCCTGAAACACCCCATCAGGAAGGGTTCTTGATCATGCCGTTTCGATTGTATCAATTTGATCGTATCAATGCCATGGGGATGGTCAAAATAATCATTGATGAAATTTCCGGCAAGCTGAAATAAAATCGCCCCGGTAATAACCTGGAAAACCATACTCCACTGTACTTCCACTTGTATGGAATAAAGCCAAAAACATACAAGGATCACTGGCACTGCCGACACTGGAATAGACCAGGGATGTGTGGCTATCAACCATTTTTCTAAATTTACATTCATTTATCACCGAACTCAATCGCAATATGATTTCACATAAATCGGAATGAAATTATCCAAGTATTTCAAAAAAAACTTGATTTCCTTTCATTGACATTAATGACTTCCGATGGGTTTTCCAAATGTTTTGCTATGATTTTTTCCATCCAAACCATACTGTACCACCTGTTGAATTTATATCCACAATGATAAAATTTTCCAATCATGGTATACCCAAGATGTTCGTGAAATAAAACACTGTTTCGGGTTAAATATTCATCTTCTATCTCTGGATATCCTATGCAGGCATATAAATTACATATATTCATTTCAAGCAGTATGGATTCCAACGCATTATACAGTATTCTACCGATCCCCTGTTTTCTTTTACTCTTTTCTACATAAATCGTAGTTTCGACCGCCCAATTATAGGCGGCTCTACCAATAAAACTACCTGCATAGGCGTATCCGGAAATCGTCCCGTCCGATACGGCAACAAGATAGGGATATTTCCACTGAATATTCTTCATGCGGAGTACAAACTCTTCAACCGTCGGTACTACATATTCAAATGTAATCGCCGTTTTAAGAACATACGGACTATAAATTTTTAGCAACTCGACCGCATCGTCAGGAGTTGCAAAACGAACGATATCTTTATTATTATTTTCAGGAGTCACTTTCATTTTACAATAACAAATCAGTCTGGATGTTTCTCGTCGATATCATCATGACAGGCATTGCAATTCATACGGGTGGAGACATCCTTTTGTTTCCCTTTTGGCGCATGACAATCAATACACTTTTTTGTCGAATCGATCACTCCGGTAAAGGCACAAGCCGGATCGGCGGTGTATCGATTAAGCAGCAGTATGGCATATGCAACCAAGTCGGCAGTTAAACGACGGCAACGTTCTTTTCGACGTGGCGAAGAGACTTCCGAATCGGCTTCATGACACCATCGAGCACTGGAAAGGTGGCATAAAACGGAATCAGCCACCGTTTTTTCAAGATCTTTAAAATGATTTTCTTTCGGAATGTAGACAGGTAGTGGTTCTGTCTCGTAATATCGATAAAGTTCATCAATAATATTTCCGCCTTTACTGAAGTCGGAAACAAATAGAGAAATAGCGGCGGCAGAACCATTGAGTACACCACAAAGAGAACCATAGTCGTAAACACCACCTTTTCCATACTTCATCATCTGAAAGGGAAAGGCAAGATAGGGTTGGGCCGCTTGTAAATCGGTTTGTGCTATTTTTTCACCCACTGATTCCACAATGGCACGAAATGAAGCATACATACAACTACCTTCTGGATAAAGCTGATATGCTTTTTCGGCAACCTGTTTCGGATCAAGTGGTACATATTTCCAGGAAATAACCGGAGGAGCCACATTCCCACTACCAGAAACCTTGTTTCCCATTAAAATAAATGGTGTTGACAATAACGCAGCAACACCACTTTTGATTATAGTTCTTCGTCTGTTTCTATCAACCATTTTAAAACCTCAAATAATTACCATTCTAACAAACATTATTAAAAAATACCATTACGATATTTACAGAAAAATATATTTATTAATCAAGATCATTCAACGCAAATAACGATTCAATTAAAATATTAATTTTGGCACAATCTTTAAATTCGTCAACCCATTGTATGGGAATATCTTCATAACAATACCAGACTCCGGTATTTCTAAATCAGTAACCATTCACGAACGATTTTGGAACCACGGATATCACGGATAAACACAGATAGTCTGCCGGAAAATATAATATTTTACAAAAACAAGCTAAACATTTTAACTATTATAATAAATAATTTTATCATAAATAATTTGTTTATCAAAAAACTATCCGTGAACGGTTACCTAAATCGCAACATCCAAAAAAGAAGTATTCTAAAAAGAAAAAAATAATATTTTTATTGGTGAAACACAAAAATAAAAAACAGTACTAAAACCAATCGGAATAAAAGTTTCACCTCATATTACAAAAAATATTATTTTTCAGTAGACGATCTGCATTCATCGATAATTACAATTTTAAGGTGATGGAAGCATGGACCGAATCCATTGAGTAAATCCGGAAGGATTACGTGTTTGAATAAGTACTATTCCCGGCCCCTTAAAACGACAAACAAGACATTCTCCGGACATTACACTTGAGATCCATCCATTAGAAGCCTTTTCTATTGTATATTGCATGTAATCAGGCCAGGCAACCAAGTGACCATTATCGATAATAACCTCTTCTCCATCAGCTAAATTAATGGCATGAATTGAACCATAACTACTAATAAAAGCGGTCCCCTGCCCTTTTATTTTCAAAACAAAAAAACCTTCCTTGGAAAAAAATCCATTCATGAGATTTTGCATTTTCGTTTCGACCTCAATTCCCATAGTTGAGGCCAAATAGCCATTTTTCTGGACAAGAAGTCCATAACTACCATCAAGATTGACATCAATAATATCACCGGGCGTGGCATGAGCAAAAAGAACCGTTCCCGGCCCTCGATTGGCAACAATATTTTGACAAAAAAAGCTCTCTCCCCCCAAAAATTTTTTAGCTAATCCACCAAGGAAACTACCATTTATTGCACCACTAATATCAAGCGTTGCCGACATGGAAATCATGGCATCCGATTCAGCTTTAATAGATTCGTTTTGTTCCAAATCACATTTAACAATGGGATAGGCCCCGGGATACAATATTTCGTATTTCATTTTTTATCCTGCATCTTTTACCCATGATTTTCTATTTTCGTCCGGCAGCCCAACGAAGTCCCCAGCCAAAAGCACGGTCCATGTCTTCATGTCCATCAAAAAATCTGACTTTCTTTTCAACACTAAAGGTCTCGTCACGGATATTTTCAAGCAATGCAATAGCACATGTTCGCTTTGATGTATCATATTCATCCATCCGTACAATAAGGTCCTGACTTCCCGGACACTTAATAGTAATAACACCATCGGCTTGTTTCCAGTTTGTAGCTCCTTCATAAATAAAAGTATAAATCAACAGTCTTTGTATATTTGAGATCATCCCTCCATTTACACGAAGATTTTCACCTTCGGTTGATTCTCCAGTACGGTCATCACCATCCAGTGCAACAAAAGGAGGATTGTTAAGACTACCAAATACATTTCCCAATGCCTGAACACACCCTTTTGCACCATCGCGTAACTCAAATAGACAACCTAAATCCAAATCAATCGGTTTAGTTGCGAAAACCCCCATTAAACCTTTCTTTTTCGGAGGTTGACTCCAGTTCAAATTAATTAATATTTCACCTAGTGAAGTTCCCTTTTTCTCAAGATTGACTTTCTCGCCTTTTTTTAATTCAACAGTCATAACATCTCCTATTATCATACAACAAACAAGATATCATTTTATACAAAATACAAATAAACTTAATTTCTTAAAAGTCCCCTGAACAAAATAAATTTCAGGGATATAACTTTCATTTTAAATAGTAGTTGAGTCTGTTTTAAGGAAATACGAAAAGAAAAGAACTTTTTTCCCGAATAAAAATTATATTCTACATTTTTTCGGGCTTCAAGTTCAACGGAAAAAAACAATTATTTCTTTTCCTCTTCTATTTGTATTTTCCTCTTCTATTTGTAACCTCAAAACTATCTGTTTTCAATGTTACACCAGTTTCCAAATCAAACATTTACACCAAAGTTTAGACAAAGAGCTTTTAAACCACCACCAAAACCACTACCAATCGCATTGAATTTCCATTCGCCGTTGTGACGGTAAAGTTCACCGACCACAACTGCCGTTTCTACAGAAAAGTCTTCGCCTAAATCAAAACGAATTAACTCGGCATTATTGGTTTCATCAAAAATATGGATATAGGCATTACTGACTTGACCGAAATTCTGTTTACGACTTTCAGCATCGTAAATGGTGACGGTAAAATCGACTTTTTCAATGTTCGCGGGAATGGCAGCCAGATTTACCTTAATTTGTTCATCGTCACCATCACCTTCTCCCGTCAAATTATCCCCCAAGTGCTCAATACTACCGGAAGAATGTTTTAGGTTTCCATAAAAAATAAAATCCTTGTCATTGGTGACTTTACCATTTCCACCAAGTAGAAAAGCTGCTGCGTCAAGGTCAAAATCAGCCCCACCATCATACTTGTTCGTATCCCACCCCAGTCCAATTATAATTTTGTTGAGGCCTGCATTACCCTTGGTTAAATCAACTTTTTGACCTTTACTTAAACTGACTGCCATGTTTTCACCTCTTGTTGTTTTTATTATCAATTACATATCTATTCAATATTTCCGTCTTTCAACGGATTACACCAAACAAAATAAAATATTCATTATATAGTTTAATTCAAATTTAAGAAAAGTCAAGAAATTTTAAGAAAAAAACAAATATATTTTGAAAATATTCGTAAAGGTTCTAAAAATGTTCAAAAACGAGCCTGTCAGTCGTATTTATTTAAGGTCACATGGTTTTTGCACCGACTAACAGGTGGCTTTTTGAAAATAAAATCAAACAAGTTATACTGTACGATTTTATAAATGCGGCATTTCCTGGGAACACGGACGTCTCGTCCGTATTCTCCAAAACAGGTGTCTCGCCTGTTTGGAAAAATAGACTTTTATAACGACTTTGAGTATATTCAACCGCATAAAATACTATGTTAGAATTCTTTAAATGAATTTCGAATCAACAAATATCAGCCTGTCTTAAAGAGATCGTTTGAACCCACTCCGAAACAGTGTGACAAATAAAGAATAGTATGATCGATAACGAATTTTTTATATTATCTATAACTAACATTAACATCAAGCCATGAATGATTGTACAATTGGAGATCGGGATACCCTGAACTGTCACCAATATTGAATTGTTAATTTTCTGTCTTCCACCACCCTTTCATGGAAGATAATCGTATTCATTCAGGCTATGACTTTTGGTACGTTTAATAATATTTTGATGATTGTACCTGCTTCCCTATATTTGTGATATTCTATCGCTTAAAAGCAATCATTTAGAGTAATATGTAATTTATAAAAAAGAAAATGACCGGAATGTGTACCTTCCATCTACCTCCTTAAAAACAGGCGAATACGCCTGTTTTGGATCATTGAATAAATCGGAAGATTTAAAGTTTATAAACCAGATAGGGATTCCCCGAGATATTCCGATCGAATTCTATTCGTTATCTTCCTTGTATTTCAGAACAGGATACCTGGCGGCCCGAGTTTCGTCTACGCGTTTGATAACGGTTGTATGCGGAGCTTCTTTAACCAGGTCGGGCTGTTCCCGACATTCTTTTGCAATCTGTTTCATTGCCGCAATAAATGCATCAAGCCGTTCCTTCGATTCCGTTTCCGTAGGCTCAAACATCATGGCTTCATGAACAATCAACGGGAAATAGATCGTCGGCGGATGATAACCGAAGTCCATGAGGCGTTTGGCTATATCCAATGTTCGAATACCATATGGTTCCTGTTTTTTATTCGTTGCAACAAATTCGTGTTTACAGATGCCGTCAAATGGAATATCATAGTCGTCTGCAAGATGATATTTGAGATAATTAGCCGCCAGAACCGCATGTTGACAAGCTTCCTTAATACCTTGACATCCGATACTTTTTATATAGGTATATGCCTTGACACAAACACCAAAATTACCGAAAAAAGTTTTTACTTTTCCAATCGACTGCGGACGGTCATAATCAAGATCATAAAAACCTTCTTCATTTTTAACGATACGCGGCACAGGTAAAAACGGCTTTAATGGTCGTTTAACTCCGACAGCCCCCGCCCCTGGTCCACCACCACCATGTGGAGTCGCAAATGTTTTATGTAAATTGTAATGAACAATATCAAACCCCATATCGCCCGGACGTGCCATTCCCATAATGGCATTCAAATTGGCCCCATCGTAATACAGTAACCCACCAGACTGATGAACCATGTCGGCAATTTCGAGAATATCGGTCTCAAAAAGTCCCAATGTATTCGGATTCGTCAGCATGAGACCCGCCACCTCGTCATTCAGCTTCAAGGCCAGATCGTCCAGACAGACTCGTCCCTGATCGTTCGATTTGACTTCCCGAACTTTAAATCCGACAGCCGCCGCAGATGCCGGATTCGTTCCATGTGCCGAGTCTGGAACTAAAATAACGTTTCGTTTCTCGTCCTGACGACTTTTATGCCAGGCTCGAATGATCATAAGACCGGTTAATTCGCCATGCGCTCCCGCTGCAGGCTGAAGCGTAAATTTGTGCATTCCGCCAAATTCCGCTAGCATTAACTGAAGTTCGTATAATAATTCCAAAGCCCCTTGAACAGACCATGTCTTCTGATACGGATGTATATTAGCGAAACCAGGAAGCATTGCCGCCCATTCATCGATCTTCGGATTGTATTTCATGGTACAGGAACCAAGGGGATACATTCCGTCATCAACCCCAAACGCACGATGGGACAACTCCGTAAAATGCCGAACAGCTTCGACTTCACTCAACTCGGGAATCCCCAGGTCGGCACCGCGCCAGTGTTCTTCCGGAATGGTCTCCTGAAGATCAATGGCAGGAAGATCCTGAAGTGGAAAACGAAAATAGTTACTTCCCTTGACATTTTTTTCAAATAACAGTTTCATTACAGTTCTTCTCCTCCCTGTGGACTTCTTTCTTCGTCCGAACCAAAACAGTATTCTTTCATTAAAGCTACGAGTTCATCCACCTCTTCCCGACGTCGTTTTTCAGTAAAGGCGAGAAGTAGTGCACCATTGAGTTCGTATCCACCTATAATGCCACCATCAAGAAGATAATCGTTCAAACCAGCCGGATCAGGAACATTAACCGCGAATTCCCGAAAAAATGGTGCCGAAAAAGGAAATGTAAATCCGGCTTTCTGTAATTCGGTATGGGCATAACGCGCAATATGATGCGAACAGTAGGCCGCCTGCTTCAAACCGGAAGGACCGACGAATGTCAAATACATACAGGCTGCTAACGCACAAAGCGCCTCGTTGGAACATATATTGGAATTTGCCTTTTCTCGACGAATATGCTGTTCACGTGCCTGTAATGTCAGAACAAAGGCACGTTTTCCATCAGAATCAACCGTTTGACCAATCAACCGGCCCGGAATTTTTCGAAGAAGATTCTCCTTAACCGCCATAAAACCGAGATGAGGCCCTCCAAAAGACATGGGATTCCCCAGAGTTTGACCGTCACCAACTACAATATCGGCCCCCCAATCTCCCGGTGGTTTTAACATGGCCAACGGTATCGGATCAACCGACATAATAACCAATGCCTTCGTCTGACGTACTAATTCTACTATTTTTCCAACATCTTCCAAATTACCATAGAAGTTCGGATATTGAATAACAACAGCTCCAGTTTTATCGTCCAAAAGTGTTTCCAGTGTGGCCAGATCGATTAAACCATTCTCTTCCGGTATGTTTTCTATTACCAATTTATCATTAATATTATAGGTTCGAACAATCTGTGCATATTCTGGATGAAGTGTTGCTGGAAGTAGTATTTTAGAACGTTTGGTCGTTTCCGCCGCAATTTGACAAGCCTGGGCCAATGCACTTCCCCCACAATAGAGCGAAGCATTAGCAATATCCATTGCCGTTAAATGACAGATTAAGGTCTGATATTCAAATATCGCCTGTAAAATACCTTGACTGATTTCAGGCTGATACGGTGTATAGGTCGAATAAAATTCCGACCTCTGAAGTAAATGTGTGACCGCCGCCGGAATATAATGGTCATAACAACCGGCACCAAGAAAAACAGGATTTTCATCAGCATTCATATTGTCACGTGCCAATTCCTCCAGTTGTTCTCGAACGGATATCTCGGACAAACCATTAACCTCTGGCAAAATACAGGTCATACGGATCTCTTCCGGGATGTCGGTAAATAAATCGTCAAGGGAAGAGAGCCCCATCGATTGAAGCATCTCTTGTACAACAGAATCCGGATTAGGTGTATATCGCATTTGTTCCCTTTGATTAAGTAAATGTTAAATAATTATTGTCTTTTGTAAATAAACCCTTTTTCAAGGTTCACTTCCAGAATTGTACCTGATCTGAAATCAAAGGTCAATATCGGTAAATTAAATTCGGTAAATTAAATATTGTCCATCGTTTGTATTTTTTCGGAAAACATCCATCTTTCCCCAAAAAAGGTATTTTAAAGAAAAGATAATGATATTTTTCATACGAAGTTAAGACACGGAAGAACCAAAAACATTTGGACCCGTAAAAGTATTTAAAAATATAACCTTGAAAATAGCCGATACAACTTGAATATTCTATAAAAACTTTCCCCCTCTGACTTGTTTCAGGATATGTAACCGTTCACGGATATAAAGTGAAACCACGGATAACACTGATTTTCACGGATAGTTTTTTGGCAAACAAACTTTTTATGATAAAATTATTTATTGGAATAAATAAAAATGTTTCGTTTGTTATTGTTAAATATTGTATTTTACAGCAGACTATCTGTGTTTATCCGTGATATCAGTGGTTCCAAAATCGTTCGTGAATGGTTATCAGGATATAAAATGAGATTAAATAAAAATATACTCAAGGTCGTTATAAAAGTCTATTTTTCCAAACAGGCGAGATGCCTGTTTTGGAGAATATGGACGAGACATCCGCACTTCCAGGAAATGCCGAATTTATAACGTCGTACAGTATAATACCTTTTTTCAGATATTAAACCTGCCCGATTTTACCGTGGAAATAATGACAGAGCGCAATAGCCAACGCATCGGCAACATCGGCAGGCTCCGGATATTTATCTAAATGAAGCTCTAACTGAATGGCACGTTGCATCTGGTCTTTAGGGGCTCGTCCATTGCCTGTTAGTATTTTTTTGATTTTAGTAGCGGCATATGGTTTTACCTCGATATTTGCCTGTGCTGCAGCAAGACAAATAGCACCACGGGCATGCCCCATTAAAATAGCAGTTCGAGGACGTTCATATAATGAATACAACTCTTCCAGAGCTAAAACTTCCGGATGAAAAACCTCAATAACTTCAAGAATACCGTCGTAAATATCCTTAATCCGGCATTCCAAACTTTTCGCATGACTCCGAACAACCCCAGCTTCCAGAAGATGTATAACTCCATTATATCCTTCCAAAACACCATATCCTGTTGTATTCAAGCCGGGATCAACACCTATAATGCAACTTTTTCCCGACAATATTACCTCCTTGATTAACTCCTTGAGTATAACCTTTACGAGTTGTTATTTCTTCGTCCTTTTCGAATAAAAGACACCCTGTCTGACCTCCGCCCCAATAGGACGATTTCGAATCATTATCTCGATCATAGTCCCCGGGTCTGAAAATTCCGTTGGAATCAAGGCCAAGCCCATATTCAGTTTAAGAGTGGGAGCATACATTCCCGTTGTTACAAAACCAACCTGTTCACCATTGACTTCGACTTCATAATGCGCACGAGGAACTCCACGATCCTTCATTACAAATTCACACAGTTTACGTGAAACACCCTCCTCTTTTTGTTTCTTAAGGACCGCTTTTCCCAGGAATTCAACTTCCTTTTCCACGCGGACAAAAAAGCCGAGTCCGGCCTCGATCGGTGAAATATCGGCGGAAATCTCCTGACCGTAAAGTGGAAGTTTTGCCTCAAATCGAAGCGTATCCCGAGCCCCAAGACCAATGGGGGTCACCTCCTCTTTTCCAGTCTTTAAAATGGCTTCCCAAAGTGAATTCGCATTTTCATTGGCCGTATAGATTTCAAAACCATCTTCTCCTGTATAACCGGTTCGCGATACAAGACAGTTTTTTTTCGCAATCGCAATTTCCGGCATAAAACGGAAAAATCGAATGGAAGAGAGATCCATATCAGTCAGATTTTGGAGTATCTCCTGCGCCTTCGGCCCCTGAAGAGACAGTTGTGTATACCGCTGGGAAACATTTTCCAAACGCAAATTACCAAAAGAATTCGTATGTTGTTGAAGCCACTCGTAATCCTTGTCCGTATTGGAAGCGTTTACCACTAAAAGAAAACGATCTTCCGAAAAACGATAAACGATCAAATCGTCGACACAACCACCGTTTTCGTAACAGAGGGGCGAATACTGAACTTGACCGTCTTCAACCTTCGTTAAATCATTTGTTATTACCGATTGAATAAAAGAAAAGGCATCTTTTCCTTCGACAGTAATCTCGCCCATGTGGGAGACATCGAAAAGACCAGCTCTGGTCCGAACCATTTCATGTTCCTTGAGTATACCTGATTCATATTGAACTGGTAATTCCCAACCGCCAAAATCAATAATTCGTCCACCATTTTCTTTATGTTTCTCGTAAAGAGGTGTTCGTTTAAGTTGTTCTCCCATATTTATTATCCTTTTTATATCAGGTGGTATATTCTGAATTGAGTCGGACATATTCCATCGTCAGATCGGAAGTCCAGAATCGAATATCGGCATCGCCCTCCGCAAAGAAGATTTCAATAGAAGTATCCCGATGATCCCGAATCGACACAGCCACTTCTTTTTTATCAAAGTCAACTGGCGTTCCATTTTTGTAAAGGAGAAAACCATTAACCTTTAACGAAACCTTCATGGGATCGAAGGGAACGCCCGCTCTTCCTGATGCGGAAGTAATACGGCCCCAATTAGGGTCCGCTCCACAAATGGCCGTTTTGACCAAAGCATCATTAGCAATGGTCATCGCTATTTTTTTAGCGGATTCCCGGTCGATACAACCATGAACGTCAATAGTTATCAGATGGGAAACCCCTTCTCCATCGTTCGGTATCTTTTTTGCCAATTCGATACAGATATCGGTTAATTCCTTGCCAAACCGCTCCAGATCTTCCCCCTGAAGTGGCTCCGATTCCACCGCCCCATTGGTCAAAAGAAGAAGGGTATCACTTGTACTGGTATGACCTTCGACACTAATGCAATTAAACGATTGGTCAGCGGCATTTTTAAGTAAACGCTGGGCATCTTCCGGAGTCAACATGGCGTCAGACAGAACCTGAACCAGTAAAGTGGCCATATTGGGACCAATCATGGCGGCCCCCTTTCCCATTCCGGCCAGAACAATTGTTTTACCATTGGACAGCGTTAAAGAACGAGAGGCGATTTTCTCGACTGTATCGGTGGTCATCATGGCATGGGCAGCGTTTTGAAACGATTCGAAATCATATTTCAATTCGCTAACAGCCATTTTGATTCCTTTTTCGATCCGATCCATGGGAAGATGTATACCAATAACACCAGTAGACATAACGAGACCTTTATCTTCAGGCAGCCCGAGGAGCCTGGCGGTCTCTGCTATCATTTTATCCGCGTTTTCAATCCCTTTTTGACCGGTACAAGCGTTAGCTACACCCGAATTGGTAATTGTGAGACGGAAACCGGTACCGGGGGTTCTTGTACGATCTAACTGAACCGGAGCCCCACAGACTAAATTCTGCGTATACACACCCGCAGCCGTTGCCGGTAAATCGGAAATGACAACAGCTAAATCTTTTTTTGTTGTATTCGGCTTGACTTCACAATGAATTCCAGCAAATCGATACCCTTTTGGAATTAAAAAAGCCATTTTTATAATACTTCTCCTGATCTCCATTTCACGTAACGGCGGCTAATGTTTCCACGTAGAAACATAATCTTGAGAAAATTTTAGTCCCCACCACCTCCTGTCAGACTTTTCATTATAACTTTTCACATGAAATATACAAGTGTTCTTGAAATATTTAAAAAGAAGGTTATGATAATATTAGCAGGATGTATTTTTAGCAGGAACATGGACGCATTACCAGTCTCCTAATGGCCGGAAAGCGGACACCGTCCGCGTCCGGGAACGTGGGTATCCAGCCTGCATCCCAAAAATAACATAGTAACAACCTAAAAACCTTTTTACTGAAAGAGAAAGAATAAAGGTTAATGATGACGCAATATCAGGAAGCCCAGGCAGGTCGAATTACCTCCTTGATGGAACAAGTGGCCGAAAAAGAACGATTGACCCCGGAACAGATTAGAATGGAAGTGGCAGCCGGACGTTTGGTCATTCCAGCAAACCGTATTCATTTAGAGAAAGGATTATCCGCTGTTGGTATCGGCAAGGCCGTTACAACCAAGATAAATGCAAATTTGGGTAATTCGTCCCTGGCTGGGGACTCTGTTTGTGAACTTGCAAAAGTCAATTGCGCCATTTATTATGGTGCGGATACCGTTATGGACCTCTCGACCGGTCCGGATATCGATCTTCTTCGTCAGCGCGTTATCGATGCGGTTCAGGTTCCCGTTGGTACTGTTCCTTTATATCAGGTTTGTGAACAATTAGATGATATCGTCGACATGACGCCACAGAATTTCCTTGATACCGTCGAACATCAGGCGCAACAGGGTGTCGATTATATGACGATTCATTGCGCTCTTCTTCTTCGACACCTGCCCTTGGTCGATAGCCGATATACAGGTATTGTCAGTCGTGGTGGTTCTCTAACCGCTAAATGGATGGTTGCCCATAAAGAGGATAATCCGTTTTATACTCATTTTGACGAACTATGTGAAATAATGGCCAAATATGATATTACCTGGAGTCTTGGCGATGGCTTGAGACCCGGCTGCCTTCACGATGCAAGCGATTCCGCTCAATTCGCCGAATTATCGGTTATGGGTGAACTGATTCAAAAGGCCTGGGCCCATGGTAATCAGGTTATGATTGAAGGACCCGGCCATATTCCAATGAACGAAATCGAAATGAACATGAAACGTCAGGCTAAAGAATGTTTCGATGCACCATTTTATGTGCTCGGTCCTGTTGTCTGTGATATTGCGCCCGGTTATGATCATATTACAAGTGCAATTGGCGCAGCTATGGCAGCTATGTACGGAGCAGCCATGCTCTGTTATGTAACACCGAAGGAACATCTTGGACTCCCCAATCTGGAAGACGTTCGTAACGGTGTTGTCGCCTACAAAATCGCAGCCCATTCCGCCGATATTGCGCTCAACAGACCCGGTGCCCGCGACAGAGACGATTTAATGGCCAGAGCCCGATACAGATTCGATTGGGAAGAACAGTTCCGCCTGGCACTCGATCCCGAACGTGCCCGGGATTACTATAATGAATCAAGAAATACGGAGGACACTTCTATTCCCCATCCTACATTAAATGAAGATGGTACCATTTGCGGAGAACATTTTTGTACAATGTGCGGTCCTAAATTCTGCGCTATGCGAACAACCGCTGAATTAAATCGTATGCGAAATGAATTAAAAGAAAATAAATAATTAATATTATTTGGAAATCTGTTTCCAGGAACGCAGGCAATTCACCTGCTCCTTTTATCACAAAGTTTTAGAGATTATTATGCAAAAACTGTTTTCAGTGTTCAGATCCTACTTTTTTTGTCAATCTTGTTAAATTTCCCTGTCTAATTATTGACACTATTGATGATATTTGGTATAGTAATATCATTGGATTGTGGTATATTCCCCTTGATGGGAAGGGGTAATATTATCGCATATAATTATAAAATCGATTGGTCATTGTTCGGTATTTTTATGAGGAGGTCCTATGTATTATAATAAATCGAAAACCTGTTTTATTTCCTTTATTGTCGTTTTTCTTGGTATAATAGGTTTCGTTTGTTTTTTCACTTCTTGTAACAAAAATAAGAATTATGATATATCAGGTAATAAAGATAATACGATTATTACAGAAAAAGGAGAAAATATGAAAGAATTAATAATTGAAGATTTAGTTGTTGGTACAGGAGCGGAAGCCATGGAAGGTCAACGTGTTTCCGTTCACTATACAGGTACGCTCACAAATGGTACCAAATTTGACAGTTCCCTGGATCGAAAGACACCTTTCTCTTTTGTCTTGGGAAGAGGTGATGTTATTTCCGGCTGGGATGAAGGAGTAAAAGGAATGAAAGTCGGCGGAAAAAGAAAATTGACCATTCCACCTGACAAAGCCTACGGCAATAGAACAGTGGGACCGATACCAGCTAATTCCATCCTTGTTTTTGAAGTTGAACTTTTAGCTACAAAATAGTATTAATCCATAATATTTATCTGATCGGCATACAGACATACAGCCTGTATGCCGGGCATTTGTGCCTTGAACAATCTGTTTTTGATACGTTTCCAAATAATTTCCAAAAATCTCTCTTGCGTCGAATGACATAAATATTTATCATATAGTGAAAATGACTCTTCCGAAGGAGAGTCTATGGTTTTATATTTAGAGAAAAGAAAAGTCTTCATGAAGGAAACATCAAAATATCAAAAAATATTTATCCGATTAGGAATCATTATTTTTATTGTGGTAGCCCTGATTGCCGTCGTTTTCTATTTTTATGGTCTTCAATCATACAACCGCCCGGAAGAGACCAATTTTGTTTTTAACGGCTGGCGCTATAATCAGGAAGATCAAAAAGAGACGTCTTCAGTTCTGTCCAAGGCGGGATTATCCCGATATTCCTGGCAGGATGGAATGTTAGTGGTTCCACAGTCCGAAAAAGAGCAATATGAAACCGTACTAGCGGAAAACAAGGCTTTTCCGAAGGCACCAAGCGATATTCGTCGGGAAGCACTTCGTGAAATGGGTCCGTTCGAATCAGAGTCGAAGAGTCGTATGCGTGACCTCTATGCGTCCGCACAACAATTGGAGAAGACGATAGAACAATTTTCTACAAAAATCGGTTATGCAACTGTTGGTGTTCGATCCCGTCGTGAACAGGTCGGTCTGGTCAATCAAACGGTTATTACCGCTTCCATTGGTGTCTGGACAAAAGAAGAAAATCCCATTACAACAGAACTCCTCTCCTCAATCACCCTAGCCGCCCGACATCAACTCGGAATCAAGGAAAATAACGATATCTCCATTTTAGACCTGCGCCTCGGTCAATCGTGGCTTGGTACCGATATTGGAATTAAGACTCCTCAATTTGAATATCAGCAACAGGAAGAAAAAGAATGGAAAACAAAATTCGAATCGACTTTTGTTCATATTCCCGGAATAAAGATCGATGTTAAAAAAAAGTCTTCGCCAGCCTGTTCAATACCGACCCTTGCCAGTATCCGAACGGGTGCCGTTCTGGGATGTCCTGGAAGAGAACCTTTTGCTTCCGATTATCGGGTTGCACGTACAAATACTTCATCCACCAAAAAAACATTTATTTCGTCCACCGAGGTTCCCCCTATACAACAAGAAACAACAGGAGAACTCTTCGTTAATATTGCCATTCCAAAAAGTTATATTCAACAGACAGTAGGAAAAATTGCAACTCCAGGCCAAAATCCACAAGAGGTCCAGGCCCTAACACAGCGGAAAACAAATGAACTGCTTGAAACTGTTCGTCAAGACGCTATGACCCTGTTACCTGTTGAAGAACAAGGAAAAAGCGATTCTCGTCCTCAAGTTCAGGTTTCCGTATTTAATGATCATTCGGTAAAAGTACCGGTTGTTCCACAATCAGTCCTATCGCAATCAGTCCTATCACAATCAAAGACACCGATTCCATCAATACCTTCAGAATCATCATTGGAATCGGATACATCACAAACTGCGAATAAAAAGGTATTTTCCATAAAAACCGAATTAAAAAATATTTGGGACCAGCATTATAAAGAGTGTCTTTATATGGGCGGTGGTTCTATTCTTTTTTTTCTGATTATCGTTATGATTTGTATTCATATACGTTCCACAAAAAGTAAACAGAATAAAAAAAAGGAAACGGAATTGTCCAATACACTCTCTTCGGAAACGAATATTATTGAAACGACTTCTGATGTTCGGAAGGAATCAAAACAAAAAGAACCTCAAAAGCAAGAGTACCTTTACGATTCTACACGGGATGGCGAAGATGAATGGGAAAAAATCATTCAGTTAATCGACGAGGAAGATGTTAATAATGTTGAGGATCCTCAATACATTCGTCTCGATCTTAAAGGTCATACTTCATCCGAAAATTCCCTTCCGATACTGGACCAAAATAACGATACCAACAACATAAACAATTCAAATACCGATAATGAAACCCATTTTTCCTATCTTGCTACGGATCCATCCGATAAAACCGCCATGTTACTCAAGGAAGAACGTCCTTCGATCATTGCCGCAATTCTATTGTGGCTACCTCTTGTACGACGTAATGAAATTCTAGCTCTTTTGGAGGAAAACAAACGAAACGCCGTAACGTCCTGTCTGGCCAAAAAACCGAATGTTCGGACCGATCTATTGAATGCTTTGGAGATAATCCTTAATGAACGAAGAAAAAACACCAAACTCGAATCAAGCAGTACCCTTTCCGTTTGACGATTTAGAGAAACGGACAACCGACTATTTGGGAAAAGTTCGTTT
The DNA here is from genome assembly GCA_964442735.1 of uncultured Planctomycetaceae bacterium. Classification (GTDB taxonomy): domain Bacteria; phylum Planctomycetota; class Planctomycetia; order Pirellulales; family Thermoguttaceae; genus JAUNBG01. The sequence continues at coordinate 68,607 of CAYUAP010000003.1, forward strand.
GGAAGCGGAACAACTTGCCCGGCAAACAAAGGAAGATATACGCATTCTCAAACAGCGAACGGAAGCGGAATTACAAGTACGACAGGAAGTATTGGAGAATACACGGATGGAACTTTTGGCGTTCCAGACGAAACTGGATCTTCGTGAACAGGATCTTCAGAAACGTACGGCTCAACTGGAACAGGCAGCATTTCAGGAGAGTCGTGATACTGGCTTGGAACAGGGAAAAAAGGAAGGTTTTCTCGAAGGAAAACGCCTTGCACAAGAGAAATTTGACGAGCAAGTACAGCAAGAAACGACACGTCTTGTCGACGAAAAGATGAAGACGTTAACGCCTTTAATGAACAGACTTGTCCAGGAACTTTTGGATATTCGTCAATCACTTCTGGGATATTGGCACGAAAATATATTGCAAATAGCGGCGGCAATTGCATTTCAGACAATAAATCGGGAACTCCCCAAAATAAAGGACATTCCACTGGATCTCCTCAAGGAGGCGCTGGTTCTCTCGGTCGGCTGTACAATTTTGAAAATTCGAATGAATCCTTCAGATTGTACTGTTTACAAAAAAGAACTGGATGCCCTACTACAAGAGATGGGACTCCTGACGAAAATCGAAATCGAAGCAGATAATCGAATTTCCGCCGGAGGTTGTGTCGTGGAAACATCTATGGGTACTATCGATCAGCAATTGGAATCTCGGCTGGAACGTATTATTTCTGAATTGTCCTGACCTCCCTGTTAATCAATGGTGCCCATTTTCGTCTCTATTTCCAGTACGATTGTAGTTAAATAATAAAAGATTTCCCCCATCAATATTGTAAAAGGTCTTTTTTCTGAATCCAACCTTCCTGGTCATCTATAAAACGAACACGATACCAATTGCCACGCTCTTCCAATATAATAACTTCACTCAATTCGGGTAGGGGGCCGGTATAGACCGATTCATATTGCTCCGAATTGCCTTTTCGTGCGGTAACGTTTTTAGTTTGTGTAATGCCATGTTTCTGATAATCAAAACGATACCAGTCATACAAGGCCGAACAGGTCATAATTCCAAAACAGAAAAAGACTGTCACAAAACATCGCCCTAGAATTGTATACCATCGTCTGCTGGCCTGTTCCTTTTCTTTATTCTCTAATGTCGATCGTAGTGATGATATCAGTAAAACGATAAAAAGAACGACTGTTACAAAGAGCATAAATATCGATGCCTTGAATTTAAAAGGATAGGCTGTTTTATTCTGCCAGAACATCAGGAGTTCCCAAAATGTTATTTCTTTTTCTGTTCCACCAGGAATCAACAACTCTAAATTTGCATTTAAATAGGAGTCGTTCGGCAGATATCGTTGCGCAATACGCCAACAGGCTAATGCCTGTGCTTTTTCGCCCGCACGGTAAAAGGCGTTTCCCTGATTGTAAAGGATTGGTCCCGACTCAATTCCCTTCGCGCGAAGTCCCTGATATACTGCCGCTGATTTCAAAAATAATTCACGGCTCCGAACAGCATCCGTTGATAATGATTCAGGTGATTTCTTCTGCTGATCGGCTTTTTCCTTGTCATCCTCGGTTTTTGTCTTGTCATCCTCGGTCTGTTTGGCATCTTTTGACGATTCCACATCTTTTAATTTATCGGTCAATGATTCTGCGTCCCGATAGAGTCGAAGTGCTTCAATGTAGTTGGTTTGTGCCTCTTTATCTGCCCTGGAGCATCCGACCATGGCCAGGCTTGAAAATAATACAAAAAAGAATATCGTTTTTACTCCGGTTAAGGTACTCGATTTCCCTTTTCGTTCGTTCTTCATCATAGCCTTAATCTTTCTTTTATTACCACGATGGGAAACTACAGCAAACCATTTCTCAAAGAGAGGAAGTACCTCTTGACGAATGGAGTCAGCAGTCGTTGCATCCAGACCATAACGAACTTCTTCCAATTGTGCAAATAGATTCTTTACTTTCGGAACAAGAGTTACGGCACTGTGAATGACGGACAATTGCATCAGGAAGGAGTTGATTTCCGTTTCGGAAAGTGTGTCCACCTGTTTATTAAAGTAATCATTCAAGGGAATTAAAAAAGCCGACTTGATTTTACCCGCCGCCTCTGCTGTCTCTTTTATCGCCGTTTGCGTCAACTGTTCCATACCTTCATGCAGAAGTTGCCGCGCCCGGAAATTACGTTCCGCTTTTTCTCGAAGAAGACGTGGTTTACTTCGTCGAATAATAACCGTTCCAAGCCAACATAGAAGCGCTACACCCCCTAAAACAGATGCTGTTCCACCCCAATCGTATAACGTGATTCTTCGATTATTTGCTCCGGAAATATCTTCTCTATTGGCATAAATTCCTTCTGTTGATCGCGTTAAGGGAGTTTGTGTACGCAGTCCTTGACGTATCTCTCTGGACAGGGTTTCTGTTGCCAATGACTGATTGCTTTCAACATCAAGTACAATAGGTTTGGAAGAAAGTGTTACAAAATTTTCCGTTTTAACATCAAAATAACTGACAGGAATCGAAGGAAACGTGATTTTTCCCTCCTTCGTCGGACGTATAGACCACGTAAACGTAACGTGATCGTCGGATATTTCCTCTGTCGGCAAATAGAGCTTAAACGAATCGGTGATCGCGGAAACAGCCTCCAGATTGGGGGCTTTTACCTGTAATAACGATCCCTCTCCCTTCAAGGTCATATTCAGTGTCATTGCCTCTCCCACTCGTACTTTAGAAGGAACCAGGCTGGCATTCCAGGTAAATTGACCGAACGCTCCAATATAATTATCAGGACGATCCTTCTCCGGAACATCTTTTACGCGAATCGTCAATGGATTTGATAATACATAAACATTTTCAACGGCAATACGTTCTGTATCATTACCGGATTTGGCAAATGTCCCTTTTATATTTGCCGGATCAAAATTATATTCACCGACCATTTCCGAACGAAACGCACGCCGGAAGGTGTATTTCCAATAGGAGACTTTTTTCCCGTCTTTATCTGTTCGTTCCACCTGTTCACCTCGGGGTAAAAAGAGAAGGGACCGATTATTGTTTTCGAAAAAGGAAAAACCGAAGTCAAACGGATCACTAACGGTAATGTTATTAATGATAAATCCCCCGGAAGAATTACGATAGTTATTGATCCAATCCTCCCAATTACGCAACGGGACAAGTCCTTTTTCCAATTTGGAATCTTCCAGCCAGGAGATCTGGAGTTTCGGTGGATCTACATGACGCGCTATTCCCAATATCGGATCGGTTGTACTGTTTTTACCAGGTAGTGATTTGACATAGATATTTAATGTTACCGTAAATGGAATTAAAGGATAAACCTCTTTTTCATCAGACACTATTTCTATTTTAACGGTGTCCTGAAGACTAGGTGGAATGACTTCCACTTCCACTGGAGCAATGGAGAGCGTTTTGCCGCCCGTACTGACAGGAGGAGGTTCTATTTTGATTCTGCCAGATGCTCGTGGCGTCAAACTATAGGCGTATGTAATACCTTTTTCTACTACTCGTGTTTGATTACCATTGACAATGGAGATCATTGATCGGTTTCGATTTTGGGCCCCCAAATAACGGACATCAAATTCCGTGGATAAATAGGAAATATCGGGCTGTTGTGGTGCTTCAAAATTGTCATAAAAAAATAGCAACTGAAATGATTCACCCAAATAGATTTCCTTCGGCTGTGCCACCATTCGAACCTTCGGTGTTTCTGCCGATTTGACTGCTGTTTGTAATAATATAAATATTATGAATATATAAAGAAAACGATATCGCATTTTCTATCTGGCTCCCATCAATATACAAATATAGGAATTCAAGTGTTATAATTTAATAGGCAATATTGTAACGCGGACTGGAAACCTGTATTTCGATCTTTGATAATACAGATGGAACGTCCGTATTTCAAGTATCACCAGTCTTTTTCAACTTTATCCGTCTGTCGACGATATTGTTCTATTGCCTTGCGCATCTCTTGTGCCTCTTGTTGTCTCTGACGTACTTTACGCATCATGGCTTCCTCCTGATCTTTTTTATCTTCAGATTTTTGTCCATCCTGTTTTTGTTGATCCTCTTGTTTGTCTTCCTGATCCTTGTTCTGATCTTTGTTCTGATCTTTATTCTGATCTTTATTCTGATCTTTATTCTGATCTTTATTCTGATCCTTGTTCTGATCTTTATTCTGATCCTTGTTTTGATCTTTATTCTGATCCTTGTTCTGATCTTTATTCTGATCTTTATTCTGATTCTGTTGATTAGGATCCTGTAGTGGTTTTGCGATTTCCTTCAAATACTCCAGAATTTTGACTTCGGAAGAAATGATTTCTTTATCCTGTTTCGATTGAAGTGACGGTTGAAGTTTTTCCAGTTCCATTTTGATTTCAGGACACAGTTTAACGGCAATTTCCATTGATTCTTTAATCTTTTGTTCCATTGTTTTTTGCGGAGGCGATTCCAGTTTTTTCTCCTCTTTTTTATCGCTCTCTCCCGATTTTTCTTTATCGGAAACAATGTCTTTCTTCGCTTGTTCCGCAGATGGTTCCGCCTTCTTTTTTGCAAGTTCCTGTTCCGCCAGATGGAGCATTAAAGCGGACCATCGACCTACAAAACCAGCATCCCAAGCTGTTTTATTATAGGATTTTTCGGACTTCTGGTTTCCTGTGTAAAGCTCTTTTGCCTCTTGAGTAACACCCTCTTGAAAGGAGACAGAACTGGTCACTAAATCCGGCCAGGACATTAGAAGTGATGAAAGGGAATTGATATCGACAATAGAGTTACGCAGTTTTTCTTCCGATTCCTTGTTCTTCCATTGCGACAACATATCCGCAGACTCCACAGATTTTTGTTGTGCACGATTCAGAAGGGTATCGATCATGTCTATCTGTTCTGTACCCGATTTCGAATCTTTCTCGTTTGCATTCTTTTTTTTCTCTTCAGTATATATGGCTTTCAGGGAATCAAAATCGGCATTCAAGTTGGTTAATTGCGTTCCTGATTCGTATACTTTTTGATAGTCGATCTCTTTTGGATTTTTATTGTTTTGCGTAATCTGTTGGTCTATTTTACGTTGATTGTTTTCCATCCATCGCAAATATCCAGAAAAAGGAAGTTCCTTTTCCCGAATCGAACGTTCTCCGGTTTCGAATTGATTTCGCTGTTGGCGTATCCAACTTCTCAAGATGTCCAGACTATTCCGGGCTTCGATCTCCGTTTCCGGATATTTAACCGCTTCCACAAAATGATTTTCCGCTTCTTTTGCCTTTTTGATTCGGGCCTCCAGTTCCTGTTGACGTTTGGAAAATCCTTCATCGTATTTCTTTAATGGGTCTTCCTTTTGCTGTAATGGAATTGCTGCCCCCTGTGGATTGGGATTCTGTGGATTGGGATTCTGCCCCTGTGCTTTATTGAATTCGTTACCCGAATCGTCCTGTTCCTTTTTTTCGGTGGTGTTTATTAGATCCTTAACAATTAACGACCCTAATTTATAATGAATTCGTGCCACGATTTTTTCGTCTTTATCCAGAATCAACTCCTGCAATAACAGCATGGCATCGGCCGCATTACCTTCCTCCAATAGTTGACAGGCCAGATTATATTTTTCAAACGACGTTTTTGGTACCGGTATTTTTTTTTCATTCGATACAGTATTCGAGATGGTTTCCCCCGTGTTACCGTCATTCGAATTATCAGTCGATTCTGTTGTATCTCCCGATTGAACGATAACAGGTTCCTTGATATTGTTCTCTTGCGCGACAACCATTCCAGAAAACACCGTTCCTGAAAACAAAAACAATGTCAACCATAAAATCTGAATCATGGAAGTTGAAGCCGGATGTGCATTCTTCTTTTGATGAACTAAACGATTGATTAATTTCGATATATTCCGATAGGGCGAAATCAGATAAAAGAGCATGAAAGACAGTATTCCTAAAAAGAGGAATATCTGATATTGTTCCTGAACTATTTCCCGTTCATTTTCATTAAATCCACCACGTTTGAGCTGTTCAAGATGGACTTTATATATTTGTCCCAAATCGAAGGAAGCCGTTCCAGCCGGAATAAAAACACCCCCCGTTGTCTCCGCAATTTTACGAAGTGTTTCTTTATCAGCCTTGGACCATACCTCCTGACCCTGATATTTTTCATATCCGGTACGTTTTCCATCTTTATCAAATAAAGGAATACGAGCTCCTTCGTTAAAATCACCTAGCGCAATGGTATAGATACGAACCCCTTTTGCCGCAGCATCTTCCGCAGCTTCCAGTGGCATGGATTCCTGATCCTCGCCGTCGGTAATCAAGATAATGGCTTTATCTCGATCCTGATCCTTCGGTAGAGCGCGAAGTGCCAGACGAATCGCATCACCGATAGCAGTCCCACCCCGGGGAGCAGTCATCGTATCCACTCCTTTAAGTATTTCACGGAAAAATCCATAATCGGAGGTTAAGGGTACCTGATTTACTGCAGTTCCGGCAAAAGCGATTAGACCTGCCCTATCGCCTTGAATAACGTTCAAGAGATCTTCTATATCGAGTTTGGCAGCCGCCAACCGATTGGGGGCAACATCTTCCGCCAACATACTGCGGGAAGTATCCAACAGAACAAGTACATCGGCACCACGCCGATTAACCTTTTCCGTCCGAACGCCAAATGCGGGTCCAGCCAACGCTATCCAAAACAACGACAGGGAAATAGTCAAAAATAACGCTTTAAACGCTATCCGTAATTTACTGCTTTTCGGTAGAAGTTCCTGTGCCATCGTCTCGTTGACTAATAGTGTCGACAACTTTTTGATCTTTCTGTTCGAATAGAGATAGAGCAGAACGAGTACCGGTACCGTCCACAGACCCAGTAAATAATTAGGATTATTCCAAACCATCTGTTATTACACCACCTTTCCGTTATCAGGGCATTCGCCGAAATCGAGTAAAAACAAGAATTAAGCCCGTACAGAGCATCAAGAGTCCGGGCAATAAAAAATAACGGTACAATTCATTATATCGAGTATAGACTCGATCCTCGAATGTCGTTCGTTCCAATTTATCGATTTCTTCACATACTTTTTTCAGGCCGTTTGTATCTTCAACATGAAAATACAAACCGGATGTTTTATCAGCCACTTCTTTTAATGTCGTGGCATCCAATTGAAGCAGTTCCTGACTATATCCTTGTATCGTACCGCTAGGCCCGTAAACAGGAAATGGGACCGGTTTATTGGTTCCGATTCCTATGGTATAGATCTTTATCCCATGATCTGAAGCTATTTTAGCGGCTTCCTGTGCAGTTGCCACACCAACGTTCTGGACTCCATCAGATAAAAGTATAATGACACGGCTCTTGCTCTTCGTTGTTTTCAATCGATCTATTGCCGTCATTAAAGCATCTCCTATTGCAGTTGCCGATTCCTGATCCAGTATGTCTGAACGAATTGGATTACCACGTCGATCTATCAATGGTTTGGGTGTTTTAATCATATCGAGCATTTGTGCCAACGTTTCATGATCCAATGTCAAAGGACAGATGGTATCGACAAATCCACCGAAGGCAACCAATGATACCAAATCGTCCGGACGACCTGGAAAATCCTTGTTTCCAACAATAAAATCCCGAAATACCTTTTTAACAATCTCAAGACGATCAACCCGTTTTTTATCGATAAAAAAGTCCATAGCCTGCATGGAACCGCTGCGATCCAGACAAACAGATATTGCAATCCCTTCCGTTCGAACACGGTAGTCTTCCCTACCCTGTTGCGGACGCGCCAGCGCTATAATCAGACAGGCAATACCTAAATTGATTAGAAAATTAACCAACGGTTTTAAACGAGAAACCCAGCCTTGGGGAATATTCCGAAATTGTGATATGTCCGAGTAAACGAAAACTCGAAATTTCTTTTGCCCATTGTACAAATACAGGACAAGTATCCATAATACAAACAGTAAAAGAAACCATGGATTTTGAAATTGAAAATTCATAACTTCACTCCTTGATTTCTGTTGTCTGTATCGTTGTTTTCTTCATGAAGTGGTGTTTCCAGAACAATTTTCGCACTCTGATATCCCTGCATGATTTCGTCGAACGATGGATGAAATTTCGCAAATTTGACTAAATCGGAAAATTCAAGAAATTCTTTGAGATGCTCGCTCATTTCATATTTTAGTGAAATTTTCTTTTCATTCCGTTGGGATATTTCCGCCAGGAATTCCTCGGTCGTCTGTTCCGGGGCGCGTATACCGGTCGTCTCTTCCAAAAACCAGCGTACGATTCCCGTGATCTTCAAATAGAATTCACGAACATCGCGTACATAGATTTTGGAATCCATTAAAGCCTGTAGTTCGGCCAGAGCACGCTGTGATGGTGTCAGAATCGGACCGATCTGTTTACTCAAATTTTGCCGTACTCGATGCCGTATCAACAAGATCGTTATGGTCAGAATGATCAGAATCGCAACGATTCCTATAATCCAATACAAACCCCATCGATGAAGTTGTCCAAAAGGATCCTTAATCGTATCAAGATGGGCTTCTGCCTTTTCATAATCCGAATGAATCTTTATTTCTCCAGGAGGAAGAAGAAGGTGAACCTCGGAAGACGCCTGTTTTTCATTGTTCGATGTACTATGCCCATTCCATTGTGCCGTAACAGGTATGGGAGGTAAACGTAATATACCACTACTACGAGGACGAAGTTTAATGGAAAAAACGGTCGTCTGAACCTGATTCGTAATCGTATTCAGTGAAGGTAACGTTTCAAGAACCTCGAAATCACCATAATTTTCCGTAATATTCGGAGCCAATAGTATATAATCGGGCGAGTGGGTACCGGTTATTGTCATAACCAAATCGTCGGCTAAATATGGATTTTGTGGAGTAATAACAGACTTCAGGGTAATATTTCCCTGCTCGGAAGATATGGTACGAATTGTTCCGGTTTCGTTTGTCTGTTCCTGGGAGTATAAAGGCAATGCGATAGAACAAATCAGAAATACCATTAACAGAAATTCTGAACAGATTCTGTTATTGATAAATTCCGTCCAACAAAAAGTCGTTTTACTCCTATCAGATTGTAATGTTGTATTTTCTGTCATAATAGTATGTTATCCTAGCGAAAACGTTTAGCACGGGCATGGAAAAAATGACGTAATTCTTTATTATAATCGCTGTCCGTCCCAACGGTTAATTGGTCAACCTTGGCCTTCTTCAGATTTAGTGCGACTTCATTCCGTTTCCCCTGAAGACGTTCGGCCAAATAATGTCGTACCAATGCGTTTCCGGTATCTACTTCAATGGTTTCCCCCAATTCGGGATCGTAAAGAGTCAGAAAACCAACGTTTGGAAATTCGTATTCGCGTGGATCGGATAATGACAGTGCGATTAAATCGTTTTTACGACGGCAGATTGCCAGTTCACGATCCAGTTCCGGTGCCATAAAATCACTCAACAGAAAAATGACCGATCTCCGTTTAAGTACCCGATTTACGTATTCCAGAGCCGCATTAATATTCGTCGGCTTTGCTATAGGCTCTGTTTGCAGTAATTCACGAATTAAATGGAGAATATTCGATTTTCCTTTTACCGGACGATAATAATTCTCCACCTTGTCGCAAAACGTCAGTAGGCCGACTTTATCGTTATTCTTTAATGCGGAAAACATTAAAGTTCCGACAATTTCCAATGCGATATTCCATTTTGAATTAATGGAACCGAAGATTCCTGATGCAGAAATATCGACCATAAAGAGAACAGTTAATTCACGTTCTTCGACATATCGTTTGATATAGGGACGACCGGCCCGGGCAGTCACATTCCAGTCGATAGAACGAATATCGTCACCGGGCTGGTATTCACGAACCTCGTTGAATTCCATACCGCGTCCGCGAAAAACGCTTTTATATTGGCCCGCGAACAGATCGTTTGCTGATCGATTGGAAATGATCTCCAAACGCTTGACCTTTTTCAATAACTCTTGAACCGATAATGTCATGATAACATCCCCTTTCTTAACGATTACGGAACGGGAACGGCATCCAGGATCTTCCGAATGACTTCTTCCGGGGTAATCTCTTCCGCCTCCGCCTCGTATGTTAAAATAATACGGTGACGAAGAACATCGTAGACAATATCCTTGACATCTTGAGGAGTAACATAACCGCGTCCCGCCAGAAACGCCATAGCTTTAGCGCCCTTGCCTATAAATATGGAGGCTCGTGGTGATGCTCCGAATTCAATGAAAGGAACCAGTTTTTGAAGTTGAAATTTGGCTGGATCTCGGGTTGCTTCCACAAGATTGACAATATAATTTCTAACACTCTCGTCAATATAGATACTGTCCGTCGTTTTTTGCATGGCATAGATATCTTCCGCCGTTAAAATGGCGTCCGTCTTCGGAAACGCATTATCAAGCGCACGATCTAATATTTTGCGTTCTTCTTCAAAAGATGGGTAATCTACCTTGAGTTTCAACATGAAACGATCTACCTGTGCTTCCGGTAACGGATAGGTTCCTTCTTGTTCTATAGGGTTCTGTGTCGCCATAACAAGAAAAATACCATCAAGGGGAAAGGTGTTTTCGCCAATAGTTACCTGACGTTCCTGCATTGCTTCCAGAAGAGCCGACTGTACCTTGGACGGGGCACGGTTAATTTCATCGGCTAGAATAAAGTTTGCAAATATTGGCCCTTTTCGCGTCTGAAATTTTCCATCGGAAGGTAAATAAATCATCGTGCCAACCAAGTCAGCAGGTAATAAATCGGGTGTAAATTGAATTCTCTGAAACTTCGTCGATAGAGCTTCTGCCAAGGTCTTAATTGCCGTTGTCTTCGCAAGACCAGGAACTCCTTCCAAAAGAACATGACCTCCAGTTAGCAGACCAACCATTAATCGGGATATCATCTCTTCCTGACCGACAATAACACGTCCTATTTCCTGTCGCAAGCGTTGTACTTTTTCCGATTGTTTTTGAACCTCTTCTCGAATCAGATTTACTTCTGAAGTCATTATTTGTTTTTTCCTCTGTTTTATTATATAAAGTAATATTAAAATAATGTAATTTTATATACATAAACCATCTTTATTATGTGATTGTTACCGCTACGGTATGTTATTATATGTTAAAATGGCTCTGTTGTACACATTTTCCCGTTTTTTTAAAAAAAAACAAGGGGTTTGGACTGTTTATAATAAAAACGGAGGAAATTCCATTTCGGATAATATATCACAGTATTCAAAGTACAAACAAGGTACATTTTGGAACCATGGATTTCATGGGTAAATACTAATAGTCTATCAAAACTATTCATGATACCCAGATTATCCATGGTCACAAATAAAAATTATTACAATTTGAGTTTAATAATTATTTTTTCGGAGTGGTATCTGGAGTTGTCGGCTGACTATTTCCGGTTTGACTGTTTTTGGCGTCGGAATTATTATCGGGAACAGCTTCCGCAGTTACTTCAACTTGTTCTACAACAAGAACGGGATTATCCTGTTGATTTTGTGTCTGATCGGAGTTTTGATCGACATCCTTCTTTTGAAGTTCGCGATAAACACGAAGACCACGTGGAATCTGAACTTTATTAATGGCATAGACATAGCCATTATTACACTTAATAATACCGTCCGGATATTGAGTAACACTATTACATAAAGTTCCAGAACCCAGGCATGGTTTTCCATCCGAGCAGGCAACAATCTGTTTGACTTTCATTTTTTGGCGCATTTGTTCACAACAATCCTTGATTTTCGCCATTTTTTCAGGACTGGTCATCGAACCTGCATCTTCTTGATTGCAGGAAAGGGCCATTTCCTTGAACTCCTTCAGTTTTTCCGGAGATAATGATCGGGAACAAACATGATTTAAGACTAATGCGGCCAGAGCGGGTTTGCAGGAGAAAAGTTGTTTCAATTCTTCCTGATCCCAACCTTCGAACGCTTTATTGGTCGGAACGAAGATAGTACATTCTTTTGCCTGGGCCAATGCGTTTTCCAGTCCGGATTCATGAATGGCTTTAGCGAAAATTGAACATTCGGGACAGCTCATAACACAAGAGAGTGCGGATTCATCAACCTTGGCCTGTTTTATTTCCGTCGTGGAAGGAGTCGTAGCAACAGGAGCTGTGGTGGAATTGGTATTTGTGGAATCATCCGCAAAACCAAAAGAGGGAATTGTTGCGGCAAGAGCAATTACGAGTGTTGGAAGAGTTTTTAATGTTTTCATAATTTGACCTTTCTGTATACGAAATCGGTTTTCGTTAATTAAAGACAATCCTTTATATCAGGAAACACCTTAAATTATGGTATTCATAACCATATTCAGGGGTCCAGATTAAGAACAGCCTTAAAGTAATACAATCTTTTATCCCAATCGATATTTCCCCAATTGGGAATAACTTAAAAAAGATAGATTAGGAAGAATCAAACAATAACAGATCAGTCAAATTTACAGGGGATTTTTTTAGTAACAAAAAAACAGACAGTTTTTTGATTTTCAGATACTATCTGTTTTTAGTATTTTACCCTTCTTTTTATTCCATTTATATCAGTTCATGTTCTATCAGTTCATGGGTTCTTCATTCCAATCACTACCCTCTTGACCACCACTATCATATCCTGGATTGGATTGATCAGGAAGAAGCAGAAGATCAATACAGATTTTTCATATTCCATTTGATCGGATATATTATTCATCTGATTTTGTATTTCGTTTTCTTCATTTTTATTCCCTTCAATCCAACGAAGAATTTATTTGATTTTAAAGATCTTAATTAATATTTAGGTATATATTTCTATTTTAGATGCTATTCAATATCAATCAATTGAAATTGTTTACTTCTTTTTCCAAGAGATGTTCCTCGATTCATTGGGAATAAATCTTCCGAACAACCATTTCCAATCACCATTTCCAATCACCATTTCCAGTCGGAAGTCGAGGTGATTAAATTTTGTAAATCGGTAACGTTGAGGTTGTCTGCCGTTAATTCATGGATAATGGCAATTGAATAGATTTCCGGTAATCCGAATTCGGAATAATTGGTACAAATGTTCGCGTACACTGTTGCGGATACCGTTAAAAGGGGCATCCTGTGGTTCAAAACGAAAGGCAGGTATTTTCGGTATCAACATTAAATTTTGATACTTCTAAAATATTACATTAAATTACATAATTAATGACTCCAGTAATTATTATTGACTCCTGTAATTCAAAAGCGCGAAAGTCCAAGATTACTGTCGAAAAATTCTTCGTACGATTATCGATGGGTCAAGAATACTTTAATGGAATGTGAAGGCATGGAAATAATTTTTTGAGGATCAATAATTGGTCGATTAACAGTATAGATATCATGGGGACTCAGTGCGGCAGTATCGATAAAGAGCGTCCATTGTAATGACGGATGCAGTGTCATTGCCGGAAAAGCGAAATCCATAATATCATGGGAACAGTTAAACATTAATAAAAGATGGTATTTTGAGTCGGGATCATTATCGATACCAGCGAGAAACACGGAAAAAGCCCGATTATCTGCAACATTCCAAGAGACCGTTCCCCCACGTGGCGAAAACCAGCTAATATCGGGAAATCCCCCTGGAATTTGAGGCTGACCGGTTAAAAAAGTTTTTTGACGAAGTGTGGGCTCTTTTCGACGGAAGTAGATTAGATTTTTACAAAAACGAAACATATCTTCATTTTTAACGACCAATTCCCAGTCAAACCAGGAGATTCCATTATCTTGACAATAGGCATTATTATTCCCCTGTTGCGTCCTGCGAACTTCGTCGCCTGCCGTCAGCATGGGAACTCCCTGACTAAAAAAGAGCGTAACCAAAAAATTACGAATCTGTCGTCCACGAAAATTTTCAATGTCCTCGTCTCGGGAAGGACCTTCCCATCCGTAATTACAACTGTTATTGTTATTTTCACCGTCTTGATTCTCTTCTCCATTCATCTCGTTATGTTTACGGTTATAGCAAACAAGGTCATTTAAAGTAAATCCATCGTGACATGTAATAAAATTTATACTGCATTCCGGACTGCGATTACTATGCTGATATAAATCACTGGACCCGGAGAATCGAGTGGCGAAGTTTCCTAACATATTGAGATCACCGCGCATAAAACGTCGAACATCGTCACGATAACGCCCGTTCCATTCGGCCCAGCGCTTCGAACCGAAGGATCCAACCTGATAGGCCCCGGCCGCATCCCAGGCTTCCGCGATAATTTTCGTTTCCGCCAACATGGGATCTTCGGAAATAGACTCCAAAACAGGAGGATTTGCCACAAGATTGCCTGCCCGATCCCGACTGAGAATCGACGCTAAATCAAAACGAAAACCATCGATATGGAAATTATGAACCCAATATCGAAGACAATTAAAAATTAATTCTCGGGTTATAGGGTGATTACCATTGACCGTATTACCGCAACCACTGTAATTCTTGTATCGACCATAGGAATCCAACATATAATAACATCGATTGGCCAATCCTTTAAAGGAGAGTATGGGACCTTTATCGTTTCCTTCACAGGTGTGATTGAAAACAACATCAAGTATAACCTCGATTCCAGCCTGATGAAATGACAGCACCATCTGTTTAAATTCATCGACAACAGCCCCGGGAGTACTGTCGGAAGAGTAATGCTGATGTGGAGCAAAAAAAGCCATGGGATCATATCCCCAATAGTTATGCCGTTCCTTCCATGTCCCGTCAAATTCATTGACCGGATAGGCATGAACCGGCATTAGTTCCACAGTCGTAACTCCTAGTGATTTTAGATAGGGAATTTTCTCTATCAAACCTAAATAGGTTCCAGGATGCTGGACAGCACTTAAGGGAGAATGGGTAAATCCGCGCACATGAAGTTCATAAATAATAGATTCCGATAGTGGACGACGTATGTGACGCTCTCCCGTCCAGTCGAATTGATTATTAACCACAACACACTTCGGTGGCCGAATAATACCATCGTCTGCGGGAAGAAAAAAACCGGCCAGGGCCTTGGCATAGGGATCAATTAAACGTGCCTGACCGTTAAAAAGATCCCCTTCCGCCGGATTATAGGCTCCTTCCGCCTGAAAATGATAGAGTTGGCCCGGCTTCATATCCGGCAAAAAAATACTCCATACATCTCCCCATCGATTCATCTTTTGATCAAGATGAATAATCGAAGTCGGTTCCATATCTGTCGCTTCATTATAAAGAAGGAGTCGAACAGCAGTCGCTTCACGGCTGACTACTGAAAAAAGGACACCGTTTTCATTATAATGAGCTCCATATGGGAGGGTATAATTAAATTTCTGGGCAGGGGATATTCTTAACATTTTTTAAGACCGTTTCTATTCCGTCATTGTTGTCTTGTAAAAACCTTGGGTATGTGTAAAATAGGAATGGAGTTTCCGATTCGTCTGAACTTGAACCAATCGAAAACAGGATATTTTATTAATTATACCTATATAATACCTTAAATATAAAAAATGGCAAGAAATAATAGGAAAACTTCTCCCTTTACGGAGAAAAAAGAAAAAAAACAAGAAAAAGAGACTGTAAAAACTTCAACTCTTCCCCCATCAGAAAAAAGAGAGCAAAAATCCTCCGGGAAAAAGAAGTCGATTTACAATTCCGAAAAATCAGAAATTTCGGAAGAGAAGCCATCCCCCACAAAAACAATGACGATTCTGGAAGAAGTTGATATTTCCAAGCAGTTTTATTTGTGGAGTTTTGTGTTAATATTTCTCTTTTTCCTGTGGTTTTGGGGGGTTCGCTATGCTAATTTCCTTTATGTCATCCAGGGAAGTTCGCTCTTCTATTGGGATCTTGACTTCGTTATGGAAAATCTGTTCGAAGTGGGCGGTTTGATGCGCCTGACAACTTTATTTTTCGTTCAATTTTTCTATTATCCATTGTTGGGTGGACTGATTCTGGCCGGAACATTATTAATCCTACAATGGGAAATACTGCGTTTCTTTCATTTATGGGGAAAATATTATTTCCTTTCATTTATTCCCTCTTGTATGTTGTGTATCATTTTTTTGTCGACAACCTATCATATTTATGATCTTCTGTGGGCACAGGAACTGTTTTCATGGATATTCGGATTGATTACTGCTCTGGGAATCGGACTGCTTTGTGACCGATGTACCTGGAAGGAATATCGTTGGTTAATCTGTGCCCTTGTCTGTTTTCTCGTATATCCGATTATCGGCGCTTTCGCGTTACTTGGTCTGTTATTCTCCCTTTTAGTTGAAGTTACAGACAATTCTCCTTCTAAAAAATTGAAATTGGAACTCCTCTTTCTTGTATTTCTGATCATACCATTGTTTTGGTATTACCTTGTATTTTCTTCTAAAATGGCGTTTCGGCAAATTTTTATCGAAGGATTCGTTGTCAACGCTTCCTTTTCCAAAAATTTTGTTCTAACACTGATTCCCTATCATATTTGTATTATTCTAACATTATTAACACTGGTTGGATTTTCCGTTTTGAGAACAAAATCTCGAAACAGATTCCTTTTGGAAGTGCTATCGAACTCGAAAACAGGAAAGATAGAAGATAGTAATGTTGGAAAAGACCATATTGACGCCCCCATCATAAAAGAATCGGGTAATAAACCAATATCTCGTCTTCCCTGCTTCGGTAAAAAGGAGAGAAGACAAGGGATCGGATTATTGTTGTTGATGATACTGCTGTTATATGTAGCCCCTTCTTCGGATCCTTTTTTTCAGGTTCTGGCAATGCAAAGACCTTTAGAGCAGAATAATTGGGATGAATTAATTCGTATCGAAAAGACAGGAACAGTTACAGTGCGTCCGACGATTATGATTCGTTTTTTAGCTCTATTTGAAAAAGGGGAATTGGGCGAGCAATTATTCCAACGTTCCCAGTATGGCCAGGAGGATGTAACGCTTGTGGGCATGTCTACCAATCGTATCTATGGAGATTACTTCCTTTATCGTTTCGGTTTAGTAAACTGTGCCATGAAATTGGCAATGAACAAATATGTCTCTATGAAGTATTCGTACAATTCAATTCGAATTCTAATGCAGACAGCCCTGGTCAACGGCGACTTGCATCTGGCGCGCAGATACGCCCTCCAGCTTCAAAAAACGCTTTTTTATCGTTCCTGGGTAAAGCCCTATTCCGATTATATTATCTCCTGTGATGCAAGGGAAAATGGTTTTTCACTTAATTTGAGTACCGAAGAACAGAAGGGGGTCGATCAAGTCAGTCGGGAAATCGGGTTAATTCGTTCACGAATGCCGAAAAAAGATTTTCTACAGAGTGTTCTTTATCCGGAATTGATTTTATATGATGTCTGTCGAGATAGTGATTTTTCACAATGTACTCCGGAAATGCAGGAAATGATTTTATCCGTCTTCCTTCTGATTCGTTCCAGTGAACGGTTTACGAAGGATCTGGATATCTGGATAAAGGCAAAAGGGGATCGAGTTCTGCCGAAACATTTTCGGGAAGCTCTTTTGGCCTTTGCCTCTACCCGAAAAGAGGACAGTCTACTGAATTATCCCGGCGTTATGGAACTTCAAGGACAATATCACCAGTTCATGGGAGCTCTGCCTCGTGACAAAAATGGAAATAGAATATCGTTTCAAGATGATATTATCAAAAATATGAATAGTTCCTATTGGTTTTATTATTTTGAAGTGTCTCAAATGCCCTATTATTGATATTTTAGGGAAATATCTGTAAAAGGGTCTTTTGACTTTTCTAAAATGTTCTGTTAATTCCTTTGGATTTGACTTCAATTGATAAAACAAATGTAAATTTTTAAGTATCTCCGTCAAAAAAATTTTTTTTCATTGAAATACGTTTGTTTTTCAGTATAATGAAGGATAATAATAGCCTTTAAGATTTGCCGTTAAGATATTTTTAGCATACAATGGAGTAAAAAAATGATTAATCAAGAACTATTGGACAAGAGTTTCGTGTTTTCACTTCGAATCATTAAAATGCATCGATATATGAGCAAGGAATTCAAGGAATACTTTATATCCAAACAGATATTAAATCTTGGTTTGGATTTATGTGAACAGCTTCGTAAAGGACTTTATGCCCGAAATCAAATAGAATTGGAAAATAAATTACACGCCGTATTGGAAATTGCGGAAGCAACCGCCTATCGAATAGAATTGCTTCACGCCCTTGATTATCTTAACGACAAAGCGACCGCGAGTATAATGGACGACTGTCGAGAAATTCAATCTTTAATACAACTGGAGTTGGATCCTAAAACGACTCAAATGATTTCAAACAATACCAAGGGGGCATCAGAAGAATATTATGAAGAAAATACATTAGATTCCATTTCTGAAAAAAATACTTCTCCTGAAGATGAATCATTGGAAGAATCGTTAGAGGAAAAAGAGAAAAAAGAAGATATGTCATTCGAAGAATGGGTGGAGTCAGAAGACAATAATGTGGAGTCAGAAGACAATAATGATGTATCTTCCTCGACGGATAAAATACAAGAAAAAGAAGAGGAATTGAACTAATTTGATTATTCAAACTGTAAACAAAATATAAATTTTAAATCACGTATTAAAAATCAATTACAGTTCATCAATTACAGTTTGAGTAAAAAAGACATTGCTTTTCAATAACCGTTCACGGATATAAAGTGAAACCACGGATAACACTGATTTTCACGGATAG
>CAYUAP010000004.1:0-23873 GCA_964442735.1 uncultured Planctomycetaceae bacterium
TATATTTTATCCATCTTGACAAATGACTTGCGTAAAATGGAGGCTACACCCATAAATTGCCTTCCTTGTGGGATCGTCGTGATTTATTCAATGCCCTTTATGGGGTACCGCCCATGTATTTATTTGTTAAAGATTTTTGGAATAAAAATCGTGATCGTTTCGTTGCCAGTTATAAAGTGGCCCAACCGGTATCACGTATGACCGGTTATGTCGAAATGACCGATCATCAAATACTGACCAAGGACAGATCGGTTCAGAAAACGGTTTTTGCCAATGGGGTTGAAGTCATTGCCAATTTTGGTGTCAAGCCCTATACCTGTCCCGATGGTGCTATTATTGCGCCGATGAAAACCAGAGTAAATAGTAGCGAGAATAAATAGCAGGACGAAATAACTCATTTTATAAATAACTTTATTTGTGACCATGGATGATATCGTTTTTCACGAATAGTATTTTGATAGACAACATTTATTATGATGAACTATTCATTATAAATATCTTTTAGTTGCTATTGAAAAAGTTGTATTTTCGGTAGACTATCAATATACATACGTTATTTCCATGGTTTCAAATATATTTTATTTGTACTTTGAATCATTAATATTTAGTGAAAGATCATAGATGATTACAAGGTTGAAATATATTTTGCAAAAGAGTAATACTATCTGTTTCTGGAGTGTTGTTCTTCTATTTGGTCTTTTTTGGACTTTTGTTCCCCCTGTTGTTATCCCCAACTATCGGCCTGATCTGTTGGAGATGTTGATTGTCGGTCAGAATTGGGTTTTAGCGACATACAAGCACGGTGCCTTTACGACATGGCTTGTTGAAATTTTTTATACTGTATTTCAACGGACCTCCTGGTCTCCCTATCTTGCATCGCAGTTTTGTGTTGTTTTGTCTTTGCTGGGCCTTTGGCAGATCGGAAAAGTTTATCTGTCTTCAAAAAATGCGTTACTTGCCGTCTTTTGTATGTTGGGGTTCTATTTTTTTCATTTTGAAAGTACATTATACAATAATCATACGACATTAATACTATTTTGGATCTGTTCGACTCTTTTTCTTCTTTACGCACTTCACCGTAATAAAGTCATTTGGTGGGTATTGACCGGAGTCTCAATAGGAGTCGGTCTATACTGTAAATTGACGATGGCTGTTTGGGTTATTAGTGTTCTTGTCTTTATTTTATTGGATCGTTCTGTTTGGTGGAATTTAAGAAAGAAGGGTCCCTGGCTGACTTTTATCGTATCACTTTTGATATTTTTACCTTTTTTACGCTGGATGATCGAGCATGATTTTGTCAATTTTAAATATGCCCGGGAATCGGGTACTGGAATTACGATACAAGGATATTGGTCCCATGTCAAGTCTCCAGTAGAGCATATTTTTTCTCAACTACTTTATATAATTCCCATAATTTTTCCACTCTATTTTCTTCCTTGGGACAAGACCGCACAATTTAAAAATCGGATCTGGGAAAGCGGTGACAATCGTCTTTTAACGATTTTGATTTTTATTCCCTTTTCGATACAGTTTTTAACGTGTATTCTTTCTGGAAGCGAAGTTCGAGCGGCTCTTGGCATGCACTGCTGGCTATTTCTTCCGATCTGGTTATTGACTATTTTTGGCAATAATGAAGTGGTAAATTGGAACACTGATACCCGAATGAGAACTGGTTATCGACGAGCGTTTCGAACGACAATAATTATTCAATTAGTTATTATACTTGTTTTCATATTGGGAATACCACTTTCACCGGCGATAACGGGTAGGGGATCCCGTTATCACTTTCCGGGTCGGCAAATGGCCTGTCTATTGGAGGAAGAATGGAATAAACGTTATTCAGAACCGTTATCTTTTGTTCGTGGCGACTATTGGCTGACGGAGAACGCGTCTGTCTACGCTAACGTTCGACCGATCTATTGGGATGAACAGTGGTCGTCTGAAGACGATTTTAGAACGAAAGGCGGTATTTACCTCTGGAATGAAAAAGACGAAAATCGTCAGGATGTTATAACAAGGGTAAAACAACAATGGCCACAAGCGGAAATATTACCGACTTTGATTTTAAAACAGCAGACCTGTTTTGCTGTTCCACCTGTAAATATCGGTTTCGCAATTATTCCACCGAGAAAATAAAATTGTTTAAGAAGGCATAAAGTTATGTATGAAAAAAAACCAAGCAATAAATTAATTATTATCAGTTTATGTATTGTAATATTTATAATTCTTGTGATGGTGGTAGTATCATATTTGCCGACAATAGCCAATAAATCACTTCGGTTTGCTCTTGCATCCAGCATTCAAAAACTGAGCAGTAACGAACCGAATTCATCAAAAGACTATTATTCTCCGATCAACAGTATCGAACCATCGTTTATGGAACGTCGTACTGCTTTAAAAACGTCGTTAAGTCAGGGGGATAAAAGTGTTTTTGAATACGATCCCAATTGGGAGGAGGAATATAATGAATATGAAGGCATCAAGATTGTAACCTATCCTTCTGGCGATCTGCAACTGAAAGCGGGTCTTTATATACCACCGGAAAAGAAGGAAGGTCCTCTGCCAGCCTTGGTCTATTGTCATGGCGGCTTTTCTTTAGGATTTGGTGATATGGATGTTTGTTATCATTTTATCAATGCGGGTTATATTGTTATGGTTCCGACATTGCGAGGTGAAAATGGTCAGAAAGGATCCAACGAAATTCTATTGGGTGAAGTCGATGATGCCGCCAATGCGGTACGTTGGCTAGCCCGGCAGCCGGAAGTTGATTCAACACGCATATACGCTTTTGGTCATAGTGTTGGCGGTGGAGTTACGGCAATGCTCTCCTTGATTCCGGATCTTCCTTTAAAACATACGGGAAGTTGTGGTGGATTATATTTGGCCGAAACATTCCAATTGTGGGCGGAAGACGGTATAATCTGTTTTAATCCACTTGATTTGAAAGAATGTCAGGCACGAATTTTAATTGGAAATGTGAAATGGATGCAGCGTCCGCATTACGCATATGTTGGAAAAGACGATTTTGTTATCAAGGAAGCTGTTCCCATTCTTCGAGCGGAAACCAAACAGGAGGGAAAAGAAAAGCTGTTTCAATGTCAGGAGATCCCGGGTGATCATTTCGACTGTTTGGAAGAAGCTTTATCGCGTTATATATCAAAAATACAAAATGAATAGTATGTTGCACCTTTTTAAAATATGGTTTAAAAGAGAGAAGGAGTATAATATGAAGGCTGTTTTGAATGTCAATACAGATTTTTGTTTGAGGAAGAGATGTTTTCGAATAACATCGTGGATTGTATTTGTTTTAATAATGTTAATGTTTTGTTCCGGAGTTTGGGCGAAGACGTGGCGCGTAGCACAGTATCGAGATGATGGAACGGCGAAGGAGGCGGTAACGAGTCTACCGTCAATTATTGCAACGGATCCGGCGTTTGAGTTTGAATTTGTCAACGGCGATCAGATTCGGGCCGGTATTTTGGACTATTTTGATATCTTGATCCTGCCAGGCGGAAGTGGTATGGGCGAGGCCAAATCAATGCAACAGCAAGGGGTCGATAAAGTCAAGGAATTTGTTCGATCAGGCCATGGTCTACTTGGTATTTGTGCAGGAGCGTATTTTCCGATGCAGCAGGATTTCATTAACGCCCAAACGAAGGATTCACGTTGGAAACGTGGTCATGCAACTGTAAAAATTGAAGTTTCCGAAGAGGGCAAAAAGGTCTTTGGCGACGGTTATCCCGGTCTATTGGATATTGTATATGCGAATGGTCCCATCATGAAGGTGAACGTCTATTCAGACCGTCCTCAAGGTGAAGTTCTCGCCTGGTTTCGGTCGGAGGTGGCCCAGAACGATACACCAAAAGGCATACAGATCAATTCACCCGCGATTCTATTGGCCAAATATGGCAAGGGTACAATTATAACGAGTAGTCCCCATGCGGAACAGACTAAAGCCCTTCATGGTTTTATTCTCAAGGAACTTCATTATTTAGCCTCGCAGCTTAATCCGGATCCGGCCCCGAAACCGGTTATTGGGACTCCGGACGAATTACGTGAAAAGGCACTCTCCTATATGCGGGCTATGGCCTCTATCGAATGGGTTCCGCAAACGGATATTATATATTATACGAACGAGGATGGCGTTATTTTTCATGCCGGTGAAAAATACCATGGTCTTCCCTATACGCAGCCGGGACGTTATACCTCTCTGGAAGAATTTCGACAGATGTTGGAAACCAGAGACGAAAAACCTGTTTATGTTGGACCGGTCTCATATAACCTGTATCGGGGTACCGACTGTTCCAGTTCCGTAACGCGCGCCTGGAAACAGGTTCGTCCGACATTCCCCATTTTACGAACGCCCTATATGTTTCCCGGAAAAACCCCCGGGATTGTTCGGGTCGGAGATTATAAAGTTACATCGTTGGAATCGACGAAACAGATTATAAAGGATAATGGATCAGAAAAAATAGCTGCCGCCTACGATAAACTTTTGCCCGGCGATGCACTAATGACCCAAACGCCGGAAGGTCATGTACGTATGGTCTGCCGTGTCGATGTAAAAAAAAGAGTCGTCTATATCATTGAACAGACCGGTTTGAACCGTGAACGAAAATTGAAGAGTGATCATCAATCCTGGCGTGTCGATTATCCATTTTCATATGACGATTTACTCAATTACGATTATATTCCGATTTCACTTCAAGAATTTCAAAAGAAGTAAAGTTCCTGTCTGTAGTATTTAATAACACTTTAAAGTGGGGATGACCAGAACAGGATGACCAGAGCAGGATGACCAGAACATTTGACAGACAGGACTGGAATATGGATGTCTCTTCTCTTCCCCCACAAAACAGACATTCTACCCTGTTTTGTTCCCATGCACGAACAGATAAATTTAAAAATTATAAACCCATGGTAAACATTAAAAAGGATTTATTTATGAAGAAGTATGTATTAAAAATAATGGTACTGGTATCAGTATTAATACTGTATCAGGGACTCTATCCGATATTCGGTCAGGAGATGTCCACAAATGATTTATCATTAGGCCCCATTACGAAAAGAGTATGTGATCTTGGTACGTGGACGGCTCCGGAATCGACCGCGACTGTTCTTGTTCCGCCCAACCAGGCGAGGCGTTCCATTCACTATTGGGGAACACCGGATAATTATCTCGTTTTGGAATTGAAAAAACCGATAGTGGCCGACTCGCTGATTCTTGATGTCGAACGTTGGACGAGTGCCCCTCCATTTGAACTCAAGGTTGAAGTACGAAGTCAGGGACAATGGCGAAATATTCTCATTCTGGGGGCTAAAACGCCTGTCGGTTTTGGAAAAAAATATACAGGCGAGATAGGTAATACGATTGATGCCATTCGATTTCAATTAAACTCCAAAAAAAATCTGGGAATTCTAATACATCATATTGCTTTTATCCCCAAGGGGCCCATGGTCTTTAAGGGAGCGGAACTGACAATGAAGCAGGCGGAAGAACCTCTTGTCATTGCAGAAGACGGTAAAGCGCGTCCGGTTGAATTACAGGGAATTCTGATTCAAACATGTTGCAGACAGAATCCTTTTTCGGTTCGGAAGATTGAGGTGGAATTTGAAAATGCAGATTGTATTTCCAATATGGAGGTATGTCTGAACGATAAAATATTAACAACCTTGAAAACGCCGCAGGAAGGAAAAAACAGTATTTCTTTAATTACAGCGGGAGATGCAGCACGTTTGACCGGGAATCGAGACTTGCTTGTTATTCGAGCGCAGGTATCTTCGAAAGCC
Source organism: uncultured Planctomycetaceae bacterium (assembly GCA_964442735.1). Lineage (GTDB taxonomy): Bacteria > Planctomycetota > Planctomycetia > Pirellulales > Thermoguttaceae > JAUNBG01. Next base: position 5,791 of record CAYUAP010000004.1, read on the forward strand.
GCTGTGGATAAAACTGTTGGTATTAGAGTAACATCTATTGTTCTTGGAGAACAAACGATAACGTTTAAGGAAGATTCCTTAAAATATCTTTTTGGTGTCTTGATTAGAGACAGTGGTTGGGATGGTGTTTCGGGATATCGAATACCAGGTTTGGCCATTTCGAATAAAGGAACGCTTTTAGCGGTTTATGACATTCGCCATAAAAATCATTCCGACTTGCCTGGCGATATTGATATTGGATTGAGTCGAAGTTTTGATCGAGGGAAAACATGGCAGCCAATGCAGGTAGCCATGAATAGAACGGGAGCGGATGAGACCAGGGAGGGGGTTGGTGACCCGACGATTTTAGTAGATCGAGAGACGGGTCGAATCTGGATTGCAGCATTATGGGCGCACGACGGGTTTTCAACCGAGGCTTCCAAGCCAGGATTAAAACTTGGGTCTTCCGGTCAACTTGATCTTGTCTATAGCGATGACGATGGAAAAACCTGGTCACAGCCGAAATCGATAACGGCAATGGCTGCCCCCGGAAAAGATTGGTGCATTCTTTTTCAGGGGCCCGGCATGGGAATAACAATGCGTGATGGTACCTTGGTAATGCCCGCTCAATTTATCAGTAAAGATCGCCTTTGGTATTCGACAATTGTTTGGAGTCGCGACCATGGTAAAACCTGGACTGCCGGAAACGGAGCACGACCGGGTACCTGTGAAGCACAAGTCGTCGAACTTAACGATGGATCGATTATGATTAACATGCGCAATTTTAAGGAACATGCCCGTTCTGTCGCCATAACGAAGGATTTGGGAAAAACATGGACAGAACATCCAACTTCTATTAAGGCATTGCCGGATCCCATTTGTCAAGCGAGTCTTCTACGTATCGCATCGGTAAAAGACGGTGACTCTAAAAATCTGATTGCGTTTTGTAATCCCTATTCCGACAGTCGAAGAATCAATATGTCGATTCAGTTTAGCGAGGACGAAGGAATGACTTGGAAGAACCGTATTCTATTAAATAAAAAACCTGGTTACGGGTATTCCTGTATGGCTCTGGTGGATAAAGGGACTCTTGGGGTTCTATATGAAACGGCGGGCGGACTAATCTATCAACAGGTAAAATGGTAAATTTTTAGCTTTTGTTTGTGGGGGTAATCTTTATTCCTGGTATTGTCGTATAAAATTCATCATTAAGGAATATTTTCATATGCGGATTCTGTCCGCAGGCAGGATGGATATTATCCGACATACCGCTTTAATCAATAGAATATTATCCCACAGAGGGAATGGTATCATTATCTTTAACATATTTTCATGATTATTGAATTCTTCTTAACCATATCCAAATAAACTTCCGTATGGAATACATTTGTTATATTGAATAAAAAAATAAAAATAAATATAAAGAAGACTTGCGCTATCATATTATTATTGTAAAATACAATGGAGAAAAGTGATAACATGACGTATTGATTGGAAAATAAAGATATTTAAGGAAAAAACATGTCGAACGATAAAAAAGAAAGAGAGGGACAAGTGATCAAGGTTTCGGGCGTAACCAAGAACTTTTACCGTGTTCGTGCTGTTGACGATATATCTTTTTCCGTCGATTCCGGCTCGGTATTTGCACTAATGGGTGAAAACGGTGCAGGTAAAACGACCACGATTCGTATGATGCTCGGGTTAACCCTTCCGGACAAAGGAAAGCTGGAAATTCTTGGGCTTGATCCACGTCTGTATGATCGTCCGCTACGAAAACGGGTCGGCTATATCTCCGAAGTTCCCGTATTATACGAATGGATGACCGTTGAAGAGATCGGACGATTTGCAGCCGCGTTTTATACCACTGAATATCTTCCGGAATATCTTCGATTAACCGAATCGTTTGTGCTTCCGTTAAAGGCTCAAATAAAAACGTTGTCAAAAGGAATGAAGGCGGAGGTTTCTCTCATCATGGCCTTGGCTATGAAGCCGGAACTTTTGATTCTGGATGAACCGACTTCCGGACTCGACGCCGTTATTCGACAGCATTTTCTCGACAGAATGCGACAGAGAGCGAACGAGGGTGGAACCGTTTTTCTCTCCAGCCATCAGATAGCGGAAGTCGAACGTGTGGCCGACCATGTTGCCTTAATGAAAAAGGGGCATATTATTGTAAACGAATCATTGTCTTCTTTAAAACAATCTTCTCAAAAGTTGGTATTATCGCTTCAAAAGGAGTTGCCGGAGATGTTACGGAACGATTCAGCCTGCACAGATTTATTCCCTCTTTTGGGATCTTTGTTCGAGTTGCCTTTATTTCTGGAATGGCATTCCGACCGGCTGGAAATACTGGGGCGTAATCTTGTTTCCGGCTATAGGGAGTATCTAGCGCCTTTAGAAGGAATGGGAATAAATGTCGAGGATTCACGAATCGTTATTCCTTCATTGGAAGAACTGTTTTTGGGATATATGCGTCAAGGCCAAGCCGGAAAATTGACGGGAGGTGACTCTATATGACTCCTTTTAGAATGTTGCTTTATAAAGAATTCCGCGAGTTTCATCCCTATTTTTGGGCCGGATATATCGGTGCGATTCTCTATTATTTTTCCTTGTATTACTCCGATAGTGGGGAAAGAGGGAATATTATGTCACAGAACATAATCGTAGGGACCATAGGAGGTTTGTACGCATTTGTAATATCACTGCTAACTCTGTATCAGGAAGTTCAGAAAAAATCAATTGAATTATTGTGGCGGCTTCCGGTTTCTCCAATTAAAATATATTGGGCGAAGAGTCTGTATCTGTTTGCAACAACAATACTTCTTCATGTTGTAATATGGATAACAGGGTTCCTTTTTTTTCCTGGTGGTGGAATGGTCAGGGAATTTTTTTACTTGTCCGAATATTTGCCTTTTTACCTTCTGTTTTTGGGGGTCTTAATTGAGACTGTAATGTTTGTTTCAATTTTCGCTGTTACTCAATTTCGATATGGAAGTGGTATATTTTTTTTGTCACTTTGTTTCGTCTTGTTATTTGTGGTATTAAATACATATCTCCAGGATAAAGCATGGACGACAGATCTGTTGATAGGGATGGGAACAGGTATTTTCCTGCTTTTGTCTGTCATAAATCCACTTTATGTTCGTAGTTGGTTCTATCGATACGAGTTATTTTTTCGGGAGAACGAAAGTGAAGGGGGGAATGAATTCATTGATAAAACAGATAACCATTCGTTGGATCGGGAATCTTCTCCGATTACAAAACCTCCATACGGCGAATGGAGAACTTTATGGCACTTTGCCTTTCGGCAAAATAAATTTATGTTTATTTTTTCAGTAACCAGTTTTCTGATTTTAAATCTTTTGTTATTAAGTATTATCCTGTCGATTTCTCATTGTACGCCCACTTCTGATAGTCTGTTTGGCTTTGATTTTCAATATATATATATTTATTTTATGGTTATTTATTTCGACCTGTTAATTTGTTTGGTTATTCAATGTTATATTTCCAGTAGTGTTTGGACGCAAAATAAATATGGTACTTTACTACAGAACCCATTTGAAATGATCAATCGTTTAGGAGTGTCCCCCATTAAATACTATTGGAGCCGATTACTTGTTTTTGGCGGAATATATACTATTAACCTTCTGATATTCCTCTTGACCCTTGGTTTTTCGTTTTATCTTCTGTCCCATAATACCGAGTTGGTAAATAGTTTTTTTAAGGGATCTGATATTGGGACCACGTTTGACCAGAAATTTTTGGCCAAAACGGGAATTGTTTTTTCCTGGAATCCCTATTGTATTTTAACGATTGTCTTTGGGTTGATTACTCTTTTTTATCTTCCGTTTGCTTTATTACAAAATATTACATTACTTTTTATGCAACATAAAAAAAGAGACATTCGTATTGTAGAATTACTTCTCGTCGTTCTGTTAATATTGGTTATATGTTCATTTTTTCCTGTTTATATTGTATTTTATTATACGGGAATTTATTTTGCTTCTGACTACTATAATCCCTTTTATTTGGAACTGCCTCTTTTACTCTTTTTCTTTGTTTTGTCCTGGTTTCTGCTAAAGGAACAGATACGATTTCGATTAAGTATATTAAAGACAACAGGGATATTATTGATTGGATTTCTTTTTTGGAGTCTGCTTCTTTTTATTGTTCATCCTTTTATGCAGATTCGGGCAATTCCGGAAGTACCGGAAATCACTTCGGACCAATTAGAAGTTACGATGAAACCGGTAACACTTGATAAATTTCGACAGCATTTTTGGTTGGAACATTCTCTTGATTTAAAATCTCATAGTAAAGAGACGCCACTTGATTTGAGTGAACTTGAAGTCTGTTGGGAGCAGACGGTCGAAGAAATGAAAAATCCGGAGACGTACCTCTGTTCCGAATTTACATTTTATACTGAAGCGTATATTGCGGGAGTTATGGATTATTGTTCTGCCGAATGGAACGCGGAGACACTTCGACGCGGAATTACTCTTCTGGAGCGAATTCCGCAAACGAGACCATTACTGGTACGGCAGTTGGATAATATCTATCGAATAAAGTATCAATTTAGTCAGACAGACTGTAAAAACATTATTGGAGATTATAATTCCAGTTATGAAAAGCAAAAGAAATGGCAGAATCATTATCGGGGAGAATCGTTATTACCACCTGTATTACCCTGCGAGGAAGAGTTTTGGTGGCGGAATGTCCGATATAGAAAATATATAGGAAACGAACGAAAGACATTAACACCACTTTTGCAGTACGCACAGAGGACGATATACGGAGATACACATTCTTTTAAGGAGGCGGAATATGATTCCTTTGAAGAGCCCTATCGTCAATACTGTTTGAATTACGATACTTCTTTTTCCAAAACGAGTCTTGTCTCCGGTAGGACTGAACTCTTCAAGGATATCGTTACAATAGAGACGTATCGCCGAATGATTCTACTCCAATTGAAAATCCATTTATATCGACTTTGTTGTCATTCAGAACCAAATTCTTTTGACGACCTGTTACGGGAAGGTTTGATTAAGGAGATACCAACTGCCCCGGGCACGAAGGATCCATTTCAATGGGGACGGAAATTGGACCAGCCGGTTGAAGTTCAATATACACAAAAGGACTATCTGAAGGAAACGAAAACATACCAGGAGAAAACCATTACGGCCTATTGCTTTTGGCAATTGGATCGAAAGATACCTCTTTTAATCGATCTGCCACGTATGACATGGGAAGATTCGGGTATGAATCTTCCACTTAAATACGCATGGAGAAAATATTGGGCAAAAGGAACAGAATGGTATTCGGAAGTTCCTTATATTGTAATCGATTCAAAGACAAATCGTTTTGTTCGATTTACATTTCTGGTCGATTGAGAACCGATCGTTATTTATATTCCTGGTTGGAATGATGTATAAACGTTCGAAATTTCTGTTTTAAGATTATTGTTTATGTTTTAAGATATTGGCAGTCTTCAAAACATTCTCTACCGTCAAACCGTGGATGAAGACGTAGCCGGAATCCCGATCACTCCGAACAGTCACCGACTACATATGATAACCGGGCTTTTCCAAAAAGGTAAAAGGTGTTATAATTTATCGTATCTCGAAGAATGTTTTTCACAACGAACAGAAAGTTTACAAAATGATGCAAAATAGAAAAACACGAAGTATTTCTAATATATTGTTGTTGTCAATAATGGGTGTTATACTTTTAGCATTACCGACCCCGTCCCTATTTGGTTATGTATGTAACACGGCGGTATCCGGACCCTTAAAAGTAATAATGTACCAACCGCCAATCCTTGATACTATCGGTATACCGAAGGAAGTTGTCGTTCATTTTGAAAATACAGGTGATAATCCTTTAGAATTGAATTTGAACTGGCGTTCCATTAGTCCGATTACATTTGCGGGCACGAAAAACGATAAAAGAGAAACCATTACGATTCCTGCAAAAAGTACTTGTGACCACAAAATCACTATTATCGCTGGTCCTAATTGTTTGACAACACATTATCCCATTAACCTGGATGTTTCCTTTACCGATTCTACAAACAAACAGACGACATTAAATGTTGTCTATCCAGTCCAGACCCGTATGCCTCAAAGAACGGACTGGAAGATTTCCGATCAGAAATTCGGTAATATAAAGGAGGACTGGGATCAAGCCCGTTGGACGACTCCTTCCGGCAGACAATTCGTCTTTAAACTGGAAGGGACTTCCGGACATGAACGTTCTGCAGAAATTGTACTCGGTTCCGCAGGATTGGTCGATTCCTTAATTACTCTTAAAGACGCCGATTCCTGTGTCTCCTGGCAGGGAATTCAACTCTGGATTGCTGGTCTTCCTCTTTATCGATATAATCCGGGTCCCTTTACATCAACAAAGGAGCAAAACTCCTGGACGCAGTCTTTTCAAATAGAGAAAAAGACGGAACAACTCTTTTATTCAATTCGACAGAATCGATTTGCCCTCGAATTGAGCATAACGTGTTCCAATCCGGACCTCTTGAATCAGATTACATTTGGTCCTTGTTCTCAAAAGCTGGATGCGTTGTGGCTGGGCCATGGATATTATATCAAAAAACCCGGTACGATGAAAATCGTATCGGATGGATCGCATTTTTCAACATCTTTTGTCGGTTTCGATTTTGAAAATGGATGTTCCATTTTAATGGCTTCATCGTCGATTATCGGACATTTAGCCTATACTCCGGAGAAAAATCAATGCTCGATCTTTACAAAAAGTGGTACGACGATCACCCTGATTCCCGGATCGGTCCGAACAGGATCCGCTATGGATTGTGCTATACGTTATCGAGATATATTTGATAAAAAACCAGCATCAGGAGTTCGGGCGAAGGCAGGCCGTTTTGTCGTTGACGTATGGAACGGTCGTTTTACCGAACACACCCGACTAATAAAAGATGCCGCAAAATATGGACTGAAAAATGATCTGATCTTTTTGTCCCATAACTGGCAACGATTTCGTTACGACCATCGTCTTCCTGATGTTTATCCTCCTAATCCACTGTTTGGTACGGTGGAAGAGATTAAGGAGACACTCAAAACGGCCCGGGAAAACGGTTGGTATTTCGGGACACACAATAACGTTATCGATTATTATCCGGACTCGACCCGTTTTTCGTTCGATAATGTGGCATTTCTCCCCGATGGAACACCACAAAAAGCGTATCGCAACGTTTTTTTAGACGCGCAAAGTTATCGTTTGGCACCACATCGGGCTCCCATTGTTCTGGGAGAATGCCTGGAACAAATGAATCGGGACGGCTTTGTTCAAAACGCTCTTTTTGTCGATGTCCTTGCTTCCTATACCAATTTAATCAATTCCTTTTATTATGACCACCGTGGAAATTATTATTCGCCTGAAAAAGCAACAAAAGGAACAGGAGAAGTCTTTAATACAATCCATCGTCTACAAGATGCCGCCCTGACCGTGAATTCAAAATCATCCGATAAATCCATCTCCAGTGGACAACAGTCAATTACGGTTAGTGAAGGAGGCCATGATGGTCTGATTGGAACGCTTGATGGTTCCGACTGTCAATTTCTTTATTTAACGAAAACAGCAAGAGAATATGGTTGGTTCCGTATTTCCGAATTTGACAATGCCGTTAAAGTTCCCTGGTTTGACACGGTGAATCATCAAAAATTTATTCATCATGGAGCGGGCTACAGTATTCGTTTTGAAGGAGGACGTGGACGGGAACTGCACGGACTCGACAGCGACGATTATATCAGTATTGAGGCCATGACCGGACATCCTCCCATGACAGACGCCTATTGCCGGGATGTTAAAGAGATTCTCTCCGGATATGTTCGTCATATCGATCACAATAAAGCATTATATCAAACGGTCCGTAAATATTACCTTCTACAGGGATTGGCACGTCAACTTGCTTTGGATGAAATCGTTCGATTTGAGTTTATTGACAGTAATATCTTTCATCAGAAGATTACATGGAAATCGGGTACGATTGTCTATGTTAATCGTGGTGATTCCGATTGGCATATTGGAGATAGCATTCTTCCTCAATATGGTTATCGTGCGGAGAATCCTAAATCGGGGCTTCTCTCGACCATTTGCCGTCTTCAGAATCGGGTCGTGGAATATTCCCTTTGGAAGGAAGGTGACAAGCGCGTCTATTACGTTAACGCTCGAAATCGTCCGTTAGAAGGACTTGTTCCGGTTTCACCATTACCAACCGTTGCAGGAACTCGTCAATCAATTACGATAAAATTGAATTGGAATATCTTCCAGAATCAAAAATTATCATTTGATCCGTATACCTTTACCTTTTATCTTGTTCGTCGGAAAGGCGCGGAAACCACTTTGGGTGAAGATTATCTTCTGAAATCGATTACGGCCGATTTTCAAAATCCTCTGGAGTTTAATTGTGCGCTTCCACCAAAACTCCAGGGAATTTATGATCTACTGATCACTGTTGTTCCCAAGGGAAAAGATATTGAAAATGTCGATAATCGGCTCAAATTATTGGCGACTCCGTCTTTCTTTTATCGATATCATTTAGGAAATGTCTCGTTCGATAATGACGGTACATTAGTTTTTCATACCTTCGAAAACGGAGACAATGCCCTTTACGAACGACTCTTCCCACCGGAGAAACCGATTGATTTCGGTTTCTGTAAAACGAAAGGTGGATTTCGTATTATTGATGAACCGGGCAAGGAAACTCCGGTTATCATACCACTTCCAGGGGACGAAAATACGGAAATACAGCTTGGAAAATTAAAATAGATGTAGTCGTGAACGGATACACCGCTAGAAGGCCCAAACCGAATCAATTGCCAGAGAGAGTTGGTCTTTTTTATCGGCATTATTACCATAAAATTCTTTGGAGCAATGATCATATCGAATTTCAGGTCGGATCTTCCAGGCTTGTTTTTCGTCAATGATCCAATTCGGACCAAAGGTTAAAGAAAGGAAATCCACTTTATCATCATTTGTATCGGAATACTTGATTTGTTGCCATTCTATTCGGGTTCCCCATTTCCAATGATCATTGATCGTATAGTGTAAATGTTCTCCGAAAAGAAGACTGGAAGTTTCTGTATCATCCTTGAAAATTTGGTATTCGGCAATCGATGTTGAATCAAGTTTATCGGTTAATTGTGTTTTGAATATCCATGAATGAATAGAACCATACTGATGATAACGTTGTTCCAGTCCCGAAATATTATATTCATTATAATCGCTAAAATCTCCTGCTGTAAAAGCGTATCTAATACTGGATTTATCATTTAGTTTGTATTCAATATTTCCTAAAATGAGGCTTCCGCCAAGGGAATTATCGAATCCCTGGTTGATACCATTTACCCAACCGAGGGTAAAATCTAATTTTTCGAAGCCATGATAGGAGGCCAAAAAACCGGTATGGGTAACAGGGAGGCTGTCAAAGGACAGACCGGTTGTATAGAAGAAACGGTCTGAAGCCTTGGTTGATTCTTCTCCGATCAGTGTGTAAAAATGACCACCTTTGATCGTCCATTGGTTGAGAGCGATTTCCGCATAAATTTGCGGCATGGCAAAACCATAGGTTGGATTACCATATTTATCATGACCGGTATTCCAATCTTCATCCAGACCACGTTCTGTTCGTATAAACCGGGTATCTTCACCGAACATAATATCGGTTCCAAATCCCCAATCGAATCCGTTGTCACTGGTTGCAGCTTCCTTGGTTATTGCAAGATAGGCCCCGTTGAGTGCGCCACCATTGAGACTGTTGGAAAATACATTTCCATTACTGTCTGCTCCATGGGTATTACCAATATATCCACCATTAATATAACCACTGTATTTTATATCATTTTCCTTGAGACAATGTTTGGTACAAGGACTGGTGTACAATACATCAGACGGTGTCTCTTTTACTGCTTCTTGTGCCGAAAGAGACGCAGCCATACTGCTCAATAATAAAAGAGCCGCCATTTTAAACAATTTGTTTTTCATTTCTTCACTTCTTCCGTAAATTGTTTTGGGTACCATACTTGTTTTAGTCTTTTTCGTCATAAACCATTCTCGTGATATAATATTTTCATAAAATTTTTTCATTGATTTTTCAAAATTTTAAATTTGATAAAATAGAGGATTTATACTTTTAAAAAAAAGTACTCTTGAAAGATACGAAAAAAGAATTTATAATAAATTATTTAGAATTGGTAATAGAAAAATCAACATAGAGGGCAGAAAGAAAATATAATTCAATGGGACAAAATACTTTAAAAAACGATGACATAATAAAAAATAATAATGGTATGTCTTCCAATAATTCGATAAAGAGACGAATACCGATTGTCGGTCGGGAGATATTGATTCCTTTTATATTGTTGACGACCCTTTTTGCCTGGTGGGGATTGGCTAATAATATGACCGACACGTTATTATCTGCTTTTAAACGCATTATGAGTTTTAATGACGGTAAAACAGCTTGGATACAAGTCGTCTGTTATGCGTTGGGATACGGTTGTTTTGCCATACCGGGGGCGATCTTTATGATGCGTTATACGTATAAATCGGGTGTTCTCCTGGGACTGGCTCTTTTTATAACAGGCACGATTCTGTTTTTTCCGGCACGATACGCGCTTCATTCGCCCGATCTCTGTTATTTTTTTTATTTGGGTGCTATTTTGATTACTTTTGGCGGTTTAGCTATTTTGGAGACGGCATGTAATGCCTACGTCTGTGCAATGGGGAATCCGGAAACGGCGGTTCGTCGTCTTAATCTGGCACAATCGTTTAATCCTTTTGGTTCTCTGGTGGGGATTATTGTTAGTCAGGTCTTTATTTTATCTCAATTGAGTACCTATAACGCGGAGGAACGTCAAGCATTGGATCCGAAAGTTCTGGAGCAGGTTCAGGGGGTGGAACTATCGGCCATTTCCTATACCTACGCATCCATCGGTTTGATTCTTTTGGTGACTTGGTTATTGATTTATTTCTGTCGAATGCCGAATCTTCGTGAAAAAAAACATGAATTTCATTTTACCGCCATTTGGAAACGACTTTTCCACAACCGACTTTATATATGTGGTGTTGTGGCCCTATTCTTTTGTGTCGGTTCGCATATCGGTTGTTGGTCCTATACGGTCCGATATTGTATGGAAGTTTTGAATCTTGACGCTATTGCGAATCAGTCGCCTGAACAACTTCGGAATCTGGAACCGGTTAGCGCAACATTCTATCGATTTTGCGAAATGATTCATTTTAATGGATTCATACCGCAAACGGCGGAACAGGCAGGAGCAACTTTTTATGTCCTTTCTCAAGTTCTGTTTATTATAGGTCGGTTTAGTTGTACTGGACTAATGTATTATATTCGTCCGTCGATTCTGCTTTCTTGTCTGGCGGCCCTGGCTGTCGTTAGTTGCTGTCTGGTAACGATGTGTCCCGGCTTGATAGGAGTCTATGCGCTAATCGTTGCCAGCGGATGTATGTCTCTCATGTTTCCCACTATTTTCAGTTATGCGACACACGGACTGGGCGACGATACCAAAATGGGGGGCGCTGGTCTTGTCACCATGTTGTGTGGTGGGGCTATTCTAACTCAAATTCAGGGCTTTATCTCCGATACGACCGGAAAAATCGAAATTGCCTATTTCGTACCCATGTTCGCCTTTGCCGTCGTATTTTTCTACGCCATATTTATCTGCCGTAAAATCGATAAAAACACGCCATAATCAAGTTTTTTATTATGGCGTATTTGTCATGGATAAAATATAAAAAGGGGGTAATCGTTCACGGATATAAAGTGAAACCACGAAATTAAAGAGACATGGATTAAAGAGACATGGATTAAAGAGACACCGTAATAATAACGTTTGAAAATAATAAATAGTGACAAAAACTATTGAAAATGAAAGTTACATTCGATATTCATAAAAATTCAATAGGACAGTGATTGTAAAATATTATCCTTTTTGATATACTGTCCAAGGTTTTCATTCAAATAGTTACTATTTGAATTGTCAAGATATTTTGAATTATCAAGATGTATAGAAAAATATTCAAGAGGTTTACGATGTTGTTCCGAATGGTATTAATTGTATTATTAAGTGTGGGTTCTTTTTGTTATGGAAGGGAATTACCGATAAAGTCGGGCGATAAAATAGCGTTTTTAGGGGCATCCATTACCCAGTTTGGTTGGTCCAATCAAGAGGGATATATCCATCTTGTTGTTTCGGGGCTTAAAGCGGAGGGGATTGAGGTGACGCCCATACCGGCGGGTATTAGTGGAAATGAATCCCATCAGATGTTGGAGCGGGTACAACGTGATGTTATCGACAAACATCCGCAATGGATGACCTTTAAGGTTGGCGGAAACGATGTTTGGCATAAAGCGCATACAATTGAGCAGTTTGAAAAAAATGTTATTGAAGTTGTCGATAGAGTGACGGCTGCGGGCATAAAAATTATGTTTATCACCCAAACGCCATTAGGGGAAGACACTTCTGATCCGCGAAATATTCGTTTGGCGGCCTTTAATGAATTTATTCGAAAACTGGCTAAAGAGCGTCACTGTCTGTTGGCGGATGCCAATACAGATATGTCCAATGCGCTTTCCAATCGCAGGAAGGGTGATCCCAACCGTATGACTACCGATGGTGTTCATCTCAATTCCTGGGGGAATCGACTTGTGGCGCGAAGTATTTTACGCGCATTTGGTGTGCCCGACTTTTCGGGCAAAGTGACACCGATGAATAAGGCCTTCTGTTATGAATTTCCGTTAAAAGGTCATTCTGTGAAAATCATTGTTCCGGACAAGCAGGCCGAGGGTAAACCCTGGTTAATGCGAACGGTCTACTGGCGGGCATTTCCCAACTCCGAAGACGCTATGATACAAAAAGGCTGGGCAGTTGCCTATATTGAAACAAATGATCGATTCGGAACTCCACAAGACAATACACAGCGTACGGATCTTTATTATTATCTTGTTCAGGAGTTTGGATTTAGTCCGCGTCCTGTGGTTTATGGAATGAGTTTGGGGGGCCTTTCTGCCTTGCGTTGGGTTATGGAAAATCCGGATAAATGCTGTGGTATTTATGTCGATGCCCCTGCCGCCGATTTCCGTAACTGGAAAAATAATCCGAACAGTTCCGAACTCTGGAGAATCGTTACACGTGATTATGGAATGTCGGAAGAGGTACTCCTCAATGGTGAAGGGAATCCCATCTATGGTTGTAAAAAAATCGCATCTGCTAAAATACCTATGCTGTTGATCTGTGGGGCAGCAGATAAAATTGTCAGTTATGAAAAAAATGGTAAACTACTAGCCGAGCAGTTCAAGGCGGCCGGAGGCGATCTGACCGAAATTGTCAAACAGGATTGTGATCATCATCCCCATGGTTTGACCGATCCTGCTCCAGTCGTTCAATTTTTCGAAAAATGCCGGGAAAAGACTTTTGATTAGATCGGCAAACAAACGGTCGCGAAGTTGTTCTCCATTTCTATTTGAATAGAGAGGCAAGTTTATCCGGAGTTTCACCGGGGAGGGTTATAATATCCATACAGGCTTCTTGTAATTGGGGATCGGAGGCTATTATCGCTTCCGTTTCGTAATAGGAATGAAGAACGGTGGTATGTTTTCTTCCTGAAAGCCATCGTCCAAGTTCCATAAAAGTTGTATCGGTCAATTTACGTGCGAGATAGATAACGGTATTACGGGCTCGAACAACCGTTTTTGAACGGCTTTTACCGCGTAGGTCCGATAGACGGATCGAAAAATGTTTGGCGGTTCGTGCTGCCAGTTCTTCCAAGGTCCAGTTCTTCTGTGGCTGACGGTGGTCCATATAATTCTCGACAAAATCGACCGTAATCGGTCCTTTCGTATTGCGACATTCGAAAATCATTTGATCGAAGGCTCCGTGCATGGCGCTAACGCTCTGGGGGAATCGGTTCAAGAGAAGTGTTAAAACATCATCCTGGAGTTTGATTTTTCCATCGGCGGCCATCTTTTGTAAAAGGAGTTTGCGCGATTCGTTGGATGGAAGATATACGGGGATCTGAACTCCACCTTCCAGACGTGCGACAAGTCCCGGTAAAAGACCAGGTGTTTCCAATGGATTTTTCCCCATCGTAAAGATAAAAATGGTTTTCCGGTTGAAAGGATCGTCCAACAGTTGAATAATTTCTTCCTGGGTTTCCCAATGATTTTCCAGAAGGTCCAGATTATCGATAACAAATAGTGTTTTTGAATTCATTTGAAAATGAAAAAAGGTCTCCTCTTCCTTTTGATACGCGTCCAAAAAATCGCGATGAAAATCACTAGCTATTTGATAATGAACGGAAGCATTGGAATAAAGTTCTTTAAAAGCCTGGATAATACCCTTAACGAGATGTGTTTTTCCACATCCGGTCTGACCGAAAAATACGAAGGGGGTGAAATAGGGTATTTCCATTGGAAGTACATAATGGAGTGGGGGATACTCTTCTCCAGGGGCTGATGGTGGTTCCATTATTTTTTTTCGCGGATGCTTTTTGACTTCTTCGGCACTTTCTTTTTCGTCTTGAAATATTTTGGCCTTGGAACTAAAAGGAACTCCTTCGATAATCCAATGGACGGCCAGTTCCGCAAGTCTGTTTTCCGGTCCGACAAGAAAGGAATCGAGAGGGGATGATACACTATCGTCATTCTCCTCTTGATTTTCAGACGCTGACACTGTTGCGAACGGAAGCCAGCGATAATTATTATCTCCTTTATCGGCGCTATGTTCATTCATCCAAAGGGCTAATGGGTTTATTGTCATTTTTACCTGTCATCAGTGTTTATTTTTTACTTCAAACTCAACATCAATAATATCGTCATCATTGTTATTTTTATCATAATCGTTACGATTTGTAAAGGGTGTATCTATGGATTTCGGACTCATCTGTTGATTATTGTTGTCTAAATTATCGGAATCATTCTGGGAATGATCATAGTAGGACTCGTCATCGCCCTGTGAAAATTGATTGCTAAATTTGAATATGGTATTAAAATTGTTTTTCTTGAACATTTCCTTTATAATGATTTTTGCAATCATATAGAAAATAATGTTTCTAACGGGGGGAATCAATAAAAGGAGACCCAAAAAGTCGGTAATAAAGCCGGGAATTATCAGGAGATTGGCACTCAAATTAGGAAACATATACATGACGAGCATCTCTCGGGACCGTGGGGTTTCGCGATTGAGTTGGCCGGTTGACTCTTTATACGAATGCCATCTCGCAAGAAATAATCCCAGGAACGTGGTGAATAGGGTGATGGACAGGGCATTTATCCATCCAATATTATGGGCTACTATGATAAACACCACGATTTCCAATAGTGGCAGGCCGATCATCATCAGGAATAAAACTGGAATCATTATTATTTATATTATCCTTCATTTCAGGTTAAACTTGCTTCTATTACAAACTCGATATTATTCATTAACTGCAATCATAAACAATATTTTAAATTAAGAAAATATCAAATACCAGGAAGTCTGTAAAATTTTTTAAACTTTTATTAAATTTATTGGTTATGATGATTGCGGAAGGATTAAAATCAGTTAAAATATTAGGAAAGAGTTATTTTTAAATAAAGATTCTTTTGTTGAAATGTATTGGAGTTTCTTTTAAAACTGTATAATTTTCGTATTTTGACTGTTTTAACTATTGTTAATTTGGAAAATTTGTTAAAATCCGTGTAGTCAGAGGTGGAATTATCTTGACATTTGACTAAAAAATGGGTACCTTAATAGTAGGTGTAAATACGTAAACGGCACGGGAAGGCATGAAGCATTGTTTTTGCTTGTCGGGGTGTATACAAAAATTACTTCAGTCATTAAGCGAATGACTTTTACAAAATGATGTTTATTACCGGCTTTACTGGCTGTAATGAACGATGGGGCGATACAGAAGAGTCCGGTTAATAGCGGAATAATAAAAGGTGCAAAAAATATGGCAAAAAGACTTAATTATCTTGGCATTCTCAATCAGCAGGGGATTTTGAGTGTGAATCAGGTTCGCGAGGGGCAGGAACTGGCCAAACAGGCGGATATCAAGTTACAGGACGCCCTTGTTCGTCTGGATTATGTTACGGAAGAGCAGATTGCCAAGGCAATTGCAATGGAATATAACAAACAGTATATCGATATGTCGGAAGTCATGATTCGACCTGCTGTTCTTGAATTAATTTCCGAGTCGGTTGCTCGTGAAAACTGTGTTATTCCCTATGACGAAGATGGGGAAACGTTACTGGTGGTTATGGCCGACCCAAATGATATTGAGATTTTTGAAAAATTGCGCTTCATGTTACAGAGGCCGATCGACTGTCTGGTTTCCAGTCGTTCTTCGATTCTGGAGGCCATTAATACGCATTATGGTCAGAGTATGATTGAAAGTACGGACTCCATGATCAACGAAATGACCGAAACGGCGATTAATTTTACGATGATCGAAGATGGTGGAGGGGTTACTAATGCTTCAGTGGGAGATGCTTCGGAGAGTGACGCCCCTATTGTTCGTTTGTGTGACCAGATTATTTCCGAGGCGGTTCAGCTTCGT
The DNA here is from genome assembly GCA_964442735.1 of uncultured Planctomycetaceae bacterium. Taxonomy (GTDB): domain Bacteria; phylum Planctomycetota; class Planctomycetia; order Pirellulales; family Thermoguttaceae; genus JAUNBG01. Next base: position 22,357 of record CAYUAP010000004.1, read on the forward strand.
GCTTCCGATATTCACGTAGAGCCTTTTGAAGATCGGGTTCGTATTCGATATCGAATTGACGGTAAACTGGTGGAACGTGAATCGCTCCCGCCTCGTTTTCAGGGCGCGCTCATGTCGCGTTTTAAGATTCTGGCAAAACTGGATATCGCGGAACGGAGAAGAACACAGGACGGGCGAATTAAATTGACTCTGGGCGACAAGGAACTGGACTTGCGTGTCTCTGTTATTCCGACAAACCATGGTCAATCGATTGTTATGCGTATTCTTGACAAGGATAATATTCGTGTCAGTCTGGTTCAATTGGGGTTCAGTGAAGCCGACTATAAACGATTTCATACTTTAATTGCCCGACCGAACGGTATTATTCTGGTTACCGGGCCGACGGGGTCCGGAAAAACAACCTCTCTTTACGCGGCGCTCAACGAACTTAATACACCGACACGAAAAATCATTACGGCGGAAGATCCTGTTGAATACTATCTGCCGGGCGTCAATCAGGTGGAAATCAAACACTCCATCGGTTTGGACTTTGCTGCGGTTATTCGTTCCATGTTACGACAGGCGCCGAACGTTATTCTGGTCGGTGAAATGCGTGACCTCGAAACAGCGTCTATGGGTATTCAGGCTTCCCTGACCGGCCACCTTGTTTTTAGCACACTTCACACGAATGATGCTCCAAGTGCTATTACGCGTCTCGTGGATATGGGGGTGCCTCCCTATCTCGTAACCAGTTCCGTTATTGGTATCATGGCTCAACGTCTTGTACGAACGGTCTGTCCGAAGTGTCGTCGTGTTTACACTCCGACCGATGCCGAATTGGAAGCGGCTGGTATTTCGAAAGATGTTGCTTCCAAGGCTACGTTTTATAAAGGGAAGGGGTGTATTAACTGTAACAAGTCTGGTTATCGTGGTCGTCGTGCTATTTTTGAATTGATGATGATGACCAATAAAATCCGCGAATTGGCCTATCAGGGAGCTTCGACAACCATTATTCGTCGTACTGCACGAAGTGAAGGAATGAAGGTTTTATTCGAAGACGGGATCCGAAAAGTACTTCAGGGATATACGACGATTGAGGAAGTCATGCGCGTTGCGCGGTTGGAGGAATAACCGCAATTGGGGAGCGCGGACGTCTCGTCCGCATCTTTCAAAACAGGCAATCCGCCAGTTTTGAAGGGAAGGAAAATTTCCGGGCACGCGGACGTCTCGTCCGCATCTTCCAAAACAGGTAATCCGCCAGTTTTAAGGGAAGGAAAATTCCCGGGAGCGCGGACGTCTCGTCCGCATCTTTCAAAACAGGCAATTCCCCAGTTTTAAAGGAAGGAAAATTCCCGGGAGCGCGGACGTCTCGTCCGCATCCTCCAAAACAGGCAATCCGCCAGTTTTGAACAGAAGGAAAATTCCCGGGAGCGCGGACGTCTCGTCCGCATCCTCCAAAACAGGCAATTCCCCAGTTTTAAAGGAAGGAAAATTCCCGGGAGCGCGGACGTCTCGTCCGCATCCTCCAAAACAGGCAA